>NZ_KV802720.1:0-234 GCF_001810825.1 Streptococcus sp. HMSC076C08
GTCGCAGGTTCGAATCCTGTCTTCCCGATTCATGGCGGTGTAGCTCAGCTGGCTAGAGCGTCCGGTTCATACCCGGGAGGTCGGGGGTTCGATCCCCTTCGCCGCTATATTGATCTTGTTGGACCTTTAGCTCAGCTGGTTAGAGCTCTCGGCTCATAACCGAGTGGTCGTAGGTTCAAGTCCTACAAGGTCCATTGTAAATAATGGAGGATTACCCAAGTCCGGCTGAAGGGA
>NZ_KV802721.1:0-38385 GCF_001810825.1 Streptococcus sp. HMSC076C08
ATGGTTGAGCTATCTCCATCTAATGATAGTTTTAGAATAAAATCGAAGACACCAATAGGCGCATCTACTGCTCTAGTTATCATGATTCAGCCACTTGTTGGCATCTCTCATACGCTGATGAAAGATGCCTTTATTAGCTGGGGAATCAATCAGCAAATTTTAATGAAAGTAGTGTTATTTGCTTTCTCTGTATTTTTGTCTTATCTTATGGCTGTCTTTTATGAAAAAAGTGCGGTAAGAAAGTTTGAATCAAGAGTTCTCCAAAACAGTAAACGCTGTCGACTTGTTTTTGAACCCAAAGGGAAACGAATGATTGATTGGTGGTATATTACTCTTGGAATTAATACGGTTTGTTTAGCATTTTTTATAGGACTTGATAGTGGTTATGAAAGTGCTATATTGGTTATAAATGGCATAATTTCATGGTGGTTTTTTGTAATACTGAGAATGCCACAAATCCCAGAGTATTATAAGACACTAACATTAACTGAAATTGAAGAGCTATAAATACAGAACGTTGAGAAGCTAGAAATGACATTGATTCAGGTATTAAATCAATTTGGGAGGTAATTTTGGAAATTAATTATAGAGAAACGAAGTATTTTTGTCATCAACTTGTAGAGCTAAACGGGAAAAAATATATATTAGATGCAAGTTCAATGACTCCCAAGTTTTACTATTGGGGTGTTCCAACAGACGAGATAACGGTTGAGATGACGGAACTAAATAGAGAAGATATCAATTTTAGTACCCCGATTAATAAGTTTAAAGCTTCATATGTGGCAATCATAGTCCAACCGCTTGTATGGATTGTTTATTCTTTATTGAAAAATTTTTTTAAAGAGTACAATATTAGCCAACAGATAATTTTAAAATTAGTAGTATTTTGTGCATCTATACTATTCTCCTATTTGATTTTTTATTTTAAAAGAGAGAAAGAACGTAAAAATGTTAAAGCTCTATTGCCTTCTTCTAGTAGAAGATATGAGATGATTTTTAAACCAGTATCTGCAAGAAAGCAAGTTTTTGATGCCTATATTTTTAATGTTCCTATAATAGCTTGTTTAGTTCTTTATTTGTCAATTAATGATGGCGGAGAAGGTATTGTTCTCGTTATCAATAGCATTATCTCATTTTTCCTTCTATCATTTTTATTTGGAAAGGTTCCCATTCTTTCCGCTTATAAGATTAGAAACGTCACATTTGAAGGAATTCGAGAAATTAATTAAGGCTTTTGATTCAGGTAGTAGTTCAATTTAGAAAGTGTTTGGGTGGTAAATGTGAAAATTAATTTTAGAGGATTAGATGTTGCTTATTTTGATGTGTTAGAGATGGGAGAGAAAAAGTACGTTCTTGATTCCAACTCCACAACACCAAAGAGTTATTATTGGGGACTTTCCCCTGAAACTCTTGAAGTTGATTTGATAGAACTCGATAGTCAGAATAAAAATTTTGATAAAAAAATTAAGATGGGTCCTTCAGGAATGCGTATGGTATCTATTGGTTTTAGCCTTCTTTTGTATAGAGTAGTAACATCAATTTTTAGATATTATGATATTAGTCATAATCTATATTTAAAAGTATCTTTATTTCCTATATCTATTTTGGTAGCTTATATTGTCTATCAAAGTATTTTAATCAAATCAAGGAAGGAAATTTCAAGTCGTTTATCGCAGGAAAAGAAGAGGTTTAAAATAATCTTTCAGAATAATAAGAAAAAAAGACAATTCCATGCCTATCTATTTCTCATTTTACATACAATTGCTTTCTCTATTTATATGGGAGAAGATGATGGAACAGAAGCTGCAATTCTAGTGTTGAATGGTTTGTTGGCCTATCTATTTATTTGGATTGAATCTGGCGTTATTCCATTGACTTATGCTTATCAAAAGAAATACCTAGAATTTAAAGAAGTGAAAAAGGTATAATGTAACTTATAATAAAATTCAGAAAGTATTTGAGTGGTAAATGTGGAATTAAAATTTAAAAATTCAAGCATGATGTGCTTTCAAATTGTTCAGATAGATAAAGAATCGAAGAAGTATGTCATGGATACAAGTACTATAAGCCCCAAGAGCTATTACTGGGGAATAAAAACAGATACAATTACAGTGAACATGGTAGAGATTGAAAAGAATAATAACCAATTCGAAATTAAACCTAGCAGACCTGTAAGTGCAACAATGGGAGCCATTATCGTTCAACCAATCGTCAAGGTTAGCTATGATGCGCTGAAAAAATTTTTTATTCACAATAATATTAGCGAGCAAATATTATTAAAGTTATTACTCTTTGCAATTTCTATGCTGATTTCTTATTTTGCAATTCTGATTTCATTAAAGTTATCCCATAATAAAGCAGATAAATGGATTCCTCAAAACAGCAATAAATACACAGTGACCTTTACAACTATTAAAAAAAGTAACGGAGGAGTGTATCTGTTCCTTGGATTAAATTTACTTTGTTTACTTTTTTTCCTTGGTTTAAATAATGGAACAGAAGGAGCTTTTTTGGTAATCAATGGAATCGTATCCTTATTCTTTTTCATGTTTGCTCTAGGAAGTTTCCCAGTTGCTCATCTCTACAAACATGGTCAAATTGAGGTTAAAAAGATTGAGAAAATATAGAATAAATGACATTGGAAATAGTATTGATTCAGGTATTAAATCAATTCAGAAAGTGTTTGGGTGGTAAATGATTCATTTGAAGTTTAAGAATGCTAATACGATGGCGTATAGCATTGTAGAAATAGAAAATAAAAAGTATATTATGGACTTAGGTTCAATGAAAGGGAAACGCTATTTTCTCGGATTGATGCCTAACTTAATCACTCTTGATATGATTGAGTTAACTCCCTCTGATGATAGTTTTGAAATTAAGTCTAAACCAAAGATAGGAACAACTACTATATCTATTATGGTACAACCATTTGTAGCTCTACTATATAGAGCTATGGAATCAGCTTTTATTAGTATGGGATTGAGTCAACAGATATTCATGAAAAGTATACTATTTGTCTTGTCTATGATTCTTGCATACTTAGGAGCTGTTTATTATGAAAAAAATTCTCGACGTAATGCATTATCAAGAATACCAGAGAAAAGCAAACGTTATAGAGTCAAGTTTAAACCAAATGGTAAAAGAAATCCTGTAATATTGTTCGGCTTTTTATTGAATATTATTTGTTTTGGATTTTTTATGGGCATTAATGATGGTGCTGAAGGAGCAGTTTTAGTTATAAATGGATTGCTATCAACATTTTTCTTTTTTATAGCTAGAATGCCGACAATCAGTTCTTCATGTAGGAACAAGGAATTAATACCAGTTGAGATAGAGGAAATCTAATATTATAACTTCGAAAATAATGACATTTTTTGTGAATCTAGATAATAGGAGACATTATGTTTAAATCTAATAAATGGCTGTACTTTTTGTTATCCATTCCATTTCTGCTTCTTTTTTTAACATTTCTAAGTTATGGGAATTTTCTTCTTAACAATAACGGAAGATTTGTACATGAGCATGAAAAGACTATTAAGAGTGCGGTTATTACCTACCTGGAAGATGAGGAAAGGCAATCTATAAAGTCTCTTAAAATTCTACCAAATTCTGCTAGAGGAGGGTATGATAATGGTGGTGATGTGGGTGGAAGTTACCATATTCAATTTTCAGCCTATGTCAACGATAATCCTAAGCAGTCTTTAAAAGCGGAGTTGTATTTTCCAGATGCAAGCATTTCACCTTTTACTTTGATCAAACCCGATCCTTTTAAAGACAAAAAGAAGAAGATGTCACGATGGTTTATAGGTAAGATCGAGTTGTCGAACGACCCATATTGGAGAAAGGAGTAAAAATGAATTATTTAGAAATACGCAAGAAATATGGATTTTATAGAAAAGTCGTGATTGTTTTGGCTGTTCTTCTCATTCTTTTTGTAGCTTGGATGGTGAAAGACAGGACTATTCAAACCCTTTGTATTTTACTCATAAATGCACTCTTATTCCTTTCCATCTCGATAATCAGAAGAGGGTATTTAAGAAATGGTACTAAGTTACTGCATATGGACTTAGATTTACCATCTTGGAAGCAATACATTGAGTTGAACAAAGATGCAAAAAGAGCAATTATACAAATGGATGTAACTCTAACATCTGTTGGATATTCCTATATGATTGGTGATTTTGATGCTGCCATCAAGGAATCCTCTAAAGCACTGACTAATCAAAAACTGAAGCTGAAATACAGAGATTTTTTAGAGAGTTACCTTATTCGCTCGAGTATTCTTGCGCATCCTGACCTGACTAGGAACGAGCTTGAACTTATGTTAAACAAAATGTCCATATCAGATCCATCCCTAGCTGAGAAAACAAAAAGCGTGAGTATCGCGCTTTACGATTTAACAATTGCTCATCAATCCAATGATTACTTTGAAGACTTGGAAAACGAATTTAAATATCAACAATTGGAAATCACTTACTATCAAGCTTTGAACTCTAAATTAAAAGGAGATATGACCAGGGCAAATGAGTTGTTTAGAAAACTTGCTCAAGAAGATGAACAGCTCTATATCGTACGGAAGTCTAAAGAATTTTTAAATAGTGAATCTATTAATTAGCGATGAATAAGTACAGAAAAGGATAAAAAGGATTAAGTGTGAAATCAAATAAATTATTGCTAATAAACGGAGTTATTTCTTTAATTGGAGCTTTAACAATTACTTACCTTTCTTCTAAAATGTGGAAATTTGAAATCATTTACTGGGTGATACCTAATCTTGTTAGACTTTCTAGTTGGGATGGAATCTACTTTTCAACTTGTTTAATATTGCTGTTTTTTGGTTTTGTAGCATTCCTTCTTCATGATGAGGAATCAAAAGTCGATAAGAAGACTTATCAGTTTCTTTTGATTGCATCGATTATTGGTTTTATTCCAATATTAGCTGGATTATCCAGTGTGTTCGCATTTGTTTCAGCTATCTTTTACTTAATGGATTATATAAAATTTTCAAAAAAGTAAAGTAGTGAATTGCTAACAATAAGTATTTATTCTTGTTTAAGTTGAGTTTAGTGTTTGATACATTAACGTCTCTATTCTAGTTAGAGGATTCGATTTTTCAAGCATTTAGATGGCGTTTACATAACTCAAGTGATATAATTAGTTACTAGAATTTTTGTAACTATTAAAGGAGTACTATTAATGAAAAAAGCAATGTTGATTATCAACCCTACCTCTGGTGGGGAAAAGGCTTTGGATTATAAGACCAAACTGGAGAATAAAGCCAAAGATTATTTTGAGCACGTGGAAACCAAAATTACTGAAAAAGCGCTGGATGCAACACACTTTGCTGAGGAAGCGTCTCGTGAACAGTACGATGCAGTGCTTGTTTTCGGTGGGGATGGGACTGTCAATGAAGTTATTTCGGGTATTGCTGAGAGAGACTACATTCCTAAGTTGGGGATTATCCCTGGCGGTACGGGTAACCTCATTACGAAACTGTTGGAAATCAATCAAGACATCGATGGTGCGATTGATGAACTCGATTTTAACTTAACCAACAAGATTGATATCGGTAAAGCAAATGACAATTATTTTGGTTATATCTTTAGTATCGGCTCTCTGCCTGAGGCGATTCACAATGTTGAAATCGAGGACAAGACAAAATTCGGTATTCTTGCCTATGCTGTAAATACCATGAAGTCTGTTATGACGGATCAGGTCTTTAACATTAAGGTTGAGACAGAAAATGGAAATTATGTAGGTGAAGCTAGTCATGTTTTGGTTCTCTTGACAAATTACTTCGCTGATAAGAAAATCTTTGAAGAAGACAAAGATGGCTATGCTAATATTTTGATTCTAAAAGATGCTTCTCTATTCTCTAAATTATCTGTTATTCCTGACTTACTAAAAGGAGATGTTGTCGGCAATGATAATATTGAGTATATCAGAGCGCGTAATATTAAGATCTCTTCAGATAGTGAATTGGAGTCAGATGTTGACGGCGATAAATCGGATAACCTACCTGTAGAAATCAAAGTCCTAGCTCAGCGAGTAGAAGTATTTTCAAAACCGAAAGAGTAGAAGATAAAAAATATTTTATTTTTCACTGCGAAATTAAGTTCTATATCAACGATTGGAGGAGGAATGAATTCTCTATTTGATGAATTTCGAACAATTTGTTCTCATTTAAACCAAGTCGGAATCACTCCGACGCTCATGGGCTCTTTGGGGTTTGAATACCGATCAAATGAAGAATGGGGACCGTCTGACATTGACATTCATGTGCCTGGTGACCCTAGAGGTTGGGAAGCACCTGATCATCTCAGAATTTATGACTGGGACAAGATAATGAAAGTGATGAAACACTTAGGCTATGCCTTAATAGATATTCATGAGCATGAATTCCAAAAAGATGGTCTGAGTGTTGAGTTTGGAAGTATTGATTCTTTACCTGATTTTGCAGGAGTTTCGGAATCGGATATAGAGTTGATTCATCTCGAAAACATCACTTTTCGCATTCCAAGTTTGGAACAGTTTTTAAGTATTTACAAGGCTTCTTCCCAAGATTCCTATCGAAATGAACACAATAACAATAAGGATTTTAAAAAGATAGAATGGTTGGAAAGACAGTTGTAAATCATCAATCTGAAAGTAGTAGGTATTAAGACTTACTGCTTTTTTATATCCTCAAAAACAATCCACTCGAAACTACGGATTAGTCTTGAAAATAAAATTTTAAAGTAGTATACTAGAATCACAATTGTGAAAACGTTTGCGTCGCAAATGAACTCAAGTTAATTAGGAGACAAAACAGTGGAATTAACAGCCATTTACCATAGACCGGAGTCGGAGTATGCTTATCTTTATAAAGACAAGACAATGCACATTCGCATTCGAACGAAAAGAGGAGATATTGCAAGTATCAACTTGCATTATGGAGACACTTTTATCTTTTTAGAGGACCACTATGAAGCAAACAAGGCGATGGTCAAAGTGACTTCTGATGCCTTATTTGATTACTGGCAAGCGGAAGTTTCAGTTAGCTATGCGCGACTTCAGTATCTTTTTGAGCTTAAAGATAAGCAAGGTCAGGGTATTTTGTACGGCGATAAGGGATGTGTTGAAAACACGCTAGAAAACCTTCATTATGAAGGAAATGGCTTTAAAATTCCTTATATCCATGAGATTGATGCTTGCCAAGTTCCTGACTGGGTAGCAGAGACGGTATGGTACCAGATTTTCCCAGAACGCTTTGCTAATGGCAATCCGGATATTTCACCAGAAGGGACTTTAGCTTGGGATTCCTCTATCAAACCAAAGACGAGCGATTTCTTTGGTGGTGATTTACAAGGCATTATTGACCATCTGGATTACTTGCAGGACTTGGGCATTACAGGTCTTTATCTCTGTCCGATTTTTGAATCCCCGAGCAATCACAAGTATAATACGACGGATTATTTCGAAATTGACCGTCATTTTGGAGACAAGAAAATCTTCCGTAAACTGGTGGAGGGAGCCCATCAGAGGGGCATGAAAATCATGCTGGATGCTGTTTTCAATCATATCGGGGACCAGTCTCCACAATGGCAGGATGTTCTCAAGCATGGTGAAAAGTCGGAATATAAAGACTGGTTCCATGTTCAAGAATTCCCCGTGACCAAGGATAAGCTGGGAAACCCAAGAAAACTCCCTTACCATACCTTTGCCTTTGCCAGCTATATGCCCAAGCTCAATACGGCCAATCCTCAAGTGAGAGACTATCTGTTAAGCGTTGCGACTTACTGGATTGAAGAGTTTGATATCGATGCATGGCGCCTGGATGTAGCAAATGAAGTAGACCATCAATTTTGGAGAGATTTCCATAAGGCTGTCTTGGCTAAAAAGCCTGACCTTTATATTCTTGGAGAGGTTTGGCACACTTCCCAGCCCTGGCTAAATGGCGATGAATTCCACGCAGTCATGAACTATCCTCTCTCTGATAGTATCAAGGATTATTTCTTGCGTGAGGTTAAGAAGACACCTCAACTTATTGATGAAATCAATAGCCAATCTATGTACTATAGACAACAGATTTCGGAAGTGATGTTCAATCTTCTGGATTCGCATGATACGGAGCGCATTTTGACTACTGCCAAGGAAGATGTTCAACTCGTTAAGTCTGCCCTTGCTTGCCTCTTTCTACAAAGGGGGACACCGTGTTTCTACTATGGAACTGAGTTGGAGTTAGGTGGAGGGCCAGACCCAGATTGTCGTCGTGTCATGCCTTGGGACCGTGTTTCCGACAGCAATGAGATGTTGAATTTTATGAAGAAGTTGATTCAGCTTCGTAAGAGTGTCTCAGATATAATCCAGAACGGGACCTATAGACTGAAAGAAATCAAGCCGGACGTGCTATCTCTCGAATGGAATTATGATGGACAAAAACTCCAAGCTATTTTTAACCAATCATCTGAAAATTATCTTGTCAATAGTGACACTGTAGCGCTAGCCAGTCATTGCGAAAAACTAGACCAGCAACTGGCGATTTTGCCTAAAGGTTTCGTCATTCAATAAAAAATAGGATTAAAAAGGCTGTAATGAATGGGTGATTCGTGCAGTCTTTTTTTGACTTATGTAGTATAATATAGCTAAGTCACGGATTACTGGATGAGGGATTAGTGAAGAGTGTTTAAAAAGTAATAGAGAATGGTACTCTAGAAGGAGAATAGCATGAAACGATCGAGAAAAGTAGTAGCCTTGGGACTGTGTTTGCCCTTATTTCTTGGCTTGGCTGCTTGTCACCAAAATAATACGAGCACTGAAGCTACAAATCAGACACAGACCAGCTCAGATAAAGTTCCTTGGACGGCTTCATATTCCAATCTAAACGGTCAAGTCAGTACCGAAGAGGTCAAATCTTTCTTATCAGCTCACTTGGACCCAAATAGTGTTGATGCATTTTTCAATCTTGTTACAGACTATAATGCGACTGTCGGTTCTACTGGCTTAAATGGTGATTTTACCTCCTTTACGAAGACAGAATACGACGTAGAGAAAATCAGCAACCTCTGGAACCAAAAAAAGGGTGACTTTGTCGGGACCAACTGCCGCATCAATAGCTATGCGCTCTTGAAAAATTCGGTCACAATTCCAAAACTTGAAAAGAATGATCAGCTTCTTTTTGTGGATAACGATGCTATCGATAAGGGAAAGGTATTTGATGCGAAAGATAAGGAAGAGTTTGACATTCTATTTTCTAGGGTAGCGACGGAACCAACGACGGATGTAAAAGTTCACGCGCAGAAGATGGAGAAATTCTTTTCCCAGTTTCAATTTAATGACAAAGCTCGAATGCTGTCTGTAGTCTTGCATGATAATTTGGATGGAGAGTTTCTTTTTGTCGGGCATGTTGGTATTTTAGTGCCGGCTGAAGATGGTTTCTTATTTGTAGAGAAACTGACTTTTGAAGAGCCTTATCAAGCTATTAAGTTTGCGAGCAAGGAAGATTGTTACAAGTATTTAGCTACAAAGTATGCTGATTACACTGGTGACGGACTCGCTAAGCCTTTCATTATGGATAATGAAAAGTGGGTTGAAGGTTATTAAGCTAGGCAAGGGAGAAGTAGTATGGAGACAGTAGTAGCACTTTTAGTTGTCATTCTTATCGGATTCTGGGCTGTAAACATTCTCAAGCCTGGTAAGGCAAATAAAAAGGAAAGATTTATTGGCTATATGCAGCGCTATGATATAGATGGTGAGGGTTATCAGTCAGAAGTCTGGGAAGTGACGGAAGATGAGAATGAGAAATAAGGAGGAGTATCCAAAAACAGTAGATTTCTTGCCTTTTTCAAGAAAGGGAACTAGTAACATTAGTGCTATTCTAAGGAACTTATAGGAGGAAACATTATGGGAATGATTGCTAATTATCAATATCTATCTGATAATGAATTAAGCCAAATAAAGCGGTATTCTTGTCAAGAAGAGGATTTGCTTGACTTGGTAGAGGATTATCCTGAGGGAAATGATACGTTGATAGATATTGACAAAATGTGGGATGCCTTACTCTTTGTTATGACAGGTTTTAGTAGTTCAGAATTTATGGATGACGATCCCTTGAGAGAAGCTGTCTTGGGAGTAACTTCTTTAGAAAATGTATCGGAGTATATAGCCTATACTGAACACTCAAAGATAGCTGAGATTGTTCAAGCATTAGAGAATTTTGACATGGATAGGGCTTTAGCTAACTTTAGCATGGAAGCATGCAAGAAGGCAGATTTGTATCCCGATATTTGGGATTATCTTGATGAAGAGGAAGAAATCAAGGATGATATTCGAACCTGTTTTGTAAAAATGAAGGACTTTTATAAGAAAATCTTAACTCTCAAAGGAAATGTCCTAGTGACTATTTGTTAACTACTTTTACCAACTGTTAGTCAGGTGCGTGATGAATGTACATGTAGAAAATCGTACACCTGATGATTTGTCTGGTGAAGAAAATATTCCACAGTATAGTCGGACGGAATAGATAGAAATTGGTTATAGAATTTGTAAGCATAATAGATTTTAAACTTTAAGATGGAGGATTAAAGAGATGGGAAAAATTGAATGGGAAAATGCAAAGACACGTTTAGATGCCTTACTTGTCATTGATGAGTATCGAACAGATCCAAATGAGACCTGGCTTCGATTGATCTTTAAGACTGAGGGAAGCTACGGAATCCGTTACCTTATCGACAACGGTTCTGGTGATTCTCTAGATGTGATTTTCACTGATAAAATGATCCTTATAAAGGGCTTTGATCATGAAAGCAGTTTGAGTCAATTTGCTGCTGACGAGTGGGATCAAGACATCATAGACGGATTTTATAGAGGACTAGATGAAAAGTATCAAAACCTATACTCAGAAGAGCAAAAAGATGAAACAACTTTCTTTATCTGGTATGACGGTCAAGAGCATCAAAATACCTACCAAGAGCAGGACGGTGGCGAATGGTTGTTATCCTATTTCTTTGACAGTTTTGAGAAATTTCATGAGTTTGTGACGGATTACTATTCAATTACCGTAGATGAGGACTTACTTAGAAAACTTTACAATCAAGGCCAGCTTTCAGAAGTAGAATTGGAGCAGTTGATTCGCACTTCCTAGCTAGAAATGTGTATAAAATCTGATGAAAAGAACTGATTTTCAATATCAAGTTATACTTGAAGAATTATTGAAGAAGTTAATGTCTGTAGTTTCTTTTTTCTTATGCAGATAACGATTTAAAACGATTTCTTTTTATAGTTCAACAGAATTTGACGAACAAAAAACAAAATTATTTAAAAAAGTTTCACAAAATGCTTTACAAGCTTTTATAAACATGATATAGTTATAAGGCTTAGAAAATGAGAAGATGTTTTCTAGCAAATATAAACCCGAGTAAAAAATGCCTACGGACAGGCAGGGTTGAATGCCGAAGCGTGGTTGAAAAGCCACATTATTGATAGGGTTAAAAGCCTACTTTTATAAGTTGATGTTAGGACGTTTGTCCTAATTCATAAATTTTTAGTGTGGTGAAAGCACACGTCATCTTGTGAAACGATCAATAAAGTACGTAATATTTGCTACTAGAGAGTTAGGAAACATCGGGAACAGACATACTCAACAGAAACCAAAATACACACGTCAGAAGATTGCAGAGCAGGTGAAAACCTGCTCTTTTTTCATAAGTCAACCTTTAGTCGCCTTTATCTTCTTGAGGTGCTAAAAATACGGTAAAGGAGTAAGTCTTGAAGAAGTTAGATCAAAACCAAGCCCCAATTTACGAGGCCTTGGTCAAGCTACGCAAGAAAAGGATTGTTCCCTTTGATGTGCCAGGTCACAAGCGTGGACGAGGAAATCCGGAACTTGTCGAACTGTTAGGAGAAAAATGCGTTGGTATCGATGTCAATTCGATGAAACCCTTGGATAATCTTGGTCATCCTATTTCGATTATTCGAGATGCGGAGGAGTTAGCTGCGGATGCTTTTGGTGCAGCCCATGCCTTTCTCATGATTGGGGGAACAACCTCATCAGTTCAAACTATGATTCTTTCAACTTGTAAGGCAGGAGATAAGATTATTCTGCCACGAAATGTCCACAAATCTGCTATCAATGCTCTGGTTCTATGCGGTGCCATTCCCATCTATATCGAGATGAGTGTGGATCCTAAAATCGGCATCGCTTTAGGTCTTGAAAATGATCGTGTGGCCCAGGCCATTAAGGAACATCCAGATGCTAAAGCTATCCTAATCAACAATCCTACTTACTATGGGATTTGTTCAGACCTCAAGGGTTTAACGGAAATGGCTCATGAAGCGGGAATGTTGGTTTTAGTGGATGAAGCCCATGGAGCGCATTTGCATTTTACAGACAAATTGCCATTGTCTGCTATGGATGCGGGTGCTGATATGGCGGCGGTCTCTATGCATAAGTCTGGTGGGAGTTTGACTCAGAGCTCCATTTTACTTATCGGGGAGCAGATGAACCCTGAGTACGTTCGTCAGATCATCAACCTGACCCAGTCTACATCTGCCTCTTACTTGTTGATGGCTAGTTTGGATATTTCTCGACGGAACTTAGCTCTTCGTGGTAAAGAGTCTTTTGAGAAAGTCATTGAGCTATCCGAATACGCTCGTCGTGAAATCAATGCTATCGGTGGTTACTATGCCTACTCAAAAGAGCTCATAGACGGTGTGTCGGTCTGTGATTTTGACGTGACCAAGCTGTCAGTTTACACTCAGGGAATTGGGCTAACAGGGATAGAGGTTTATGATCTCTTGCGAGATGAATACGATATTCAGATTGAATTCGGGGATATTGGCAATATATTGGCCTACATTTCCATTGGTGACCGCATCCAAGACATCGAGCGTTTGGTCGGTGCTTTGGCTGATATCAAGAGACTCTACTCAAGAGATGGAAAAGATTTGATTGCTGGAGAGTATATCCAGCCCGAGTTAGTGCTGTCTCCGCAAGAAGCCTTCTATTCAGAGAGAAAAAGTTTGACTTTAGACGAATCTGTTGGACAGGTCTGTGGAGAATTTGTCATGTGTTATCCTCCAGGGATTCCAATCCTAGCACCGGGTGAACGTATTACACGAGAAATTGTGGATTATATCCTATTTGCCAAAGAACGTGGTTGCTCCCTCCAAGGGACGGAAGATCCAGAAGTCAATCACATCAACGTTATTGATAGAAAGGAGAACTAGATGGATTTGTGGTTTTCTGAAGTTCATACTCCAGATGTGAAATTATCCTTGAGAACTGCCAAGCAACTCTATGCTGGAAAAAGTGAATGGCAGGATATCGAAGTCTTGGATACTCCAGCTTTTGGGAAAATACTGATTTTAAATGGGCACGTCTTGTTTTCAGATGCGGATGATTTTGTTTACAACGAAATGACGGTACACGTTCCCATGGCTGTCCACCCAAATCCCAAGAAAGTCTTGGTTATTGGAGGTGGCGACGGTGGTGTTGCACAAGTTTTGACACTGTATCCAGAATTGGAACAAATCGATATTGTGGAACCAGATGAGATGTTGGTTGAGGTCTGTCGTGAGTATTTCCCAGACTTTGCTGCAGGGCTAGATGACCCTCGTGTTACGATTTATTATCAAAATGGACTGCGATTTTTGAGAAACTGTGAGGATGATTACGATATTATCATCAACGATGCGACAGATCCATTTGGACATACGGAAGGGCTCTTTACCAAGGAATTTTACGGAAACAGTTACAGAGCTCTCAAAGAAGACGGTATCATGATTTATCAGCATGGGAGTCCTTTCTTTGACGAGGATGAGTCAGCTTGCCGAAGCATGCACCGCAAGGTCAATCAAGCCTTTCCAATCAGCCGGGTCTATCAGGCGCATATCCCAACCAGTCCAGCTGGCTATTGGTTGTTTGGATTTGCATCGAAAAAATACCACCCTATCAAAGATTTTGACAAGGAAGGTTGGAAAAAACGCCAGCTTTTCACGGAATACTATACTGCAAACTTACACGTGGGAGCCTTTATGTTGCCCAAGTATGTTGAGGACATTTTAGAAGAAGAGGAAGGAAAAAAATGAGTCGTTTACTAGTTATCGGATGTGGGGGCGTTGCCCAAGTTGCTATTTCAAAGATTTGCCAAGATAGCGAAACCTTTACAGAAATTATGATTGCTAGCCGTACCAAGTCAAAATGTGATGACTTGAAGGCTAAACTGGAAGGCAAAACAAGTACAAAAATTGAAACTGCTGCTCTTGATGCTGACAAGGTTGAAGAAGTGATTGCCTTGATTGAAAGCTACAAGCCAGAAGCCGTTTTGAATGTAGCACTCCCATATCAAGATTTAACCATCATGGATGCTTGTTTGGCGACAGGTGTCCACTATATCGATACTGCCAACTATGAGGCTGAAGATACAGAAGACCCAGAATGGCGCGCCATTTATGAAAAACGTTGCAAGGAACTTGGTTTTACAGCTTACTTTGACTACTCATGGCAATGGGCTTATCAGGAGAAATTCAAAGAAGCAGGCTTAACCGCTCTGCTTGGATCTGGTTTTGACCCAGGTGTGACTAGTGTCTTTTCAGCCTATGCTCTCAAACACTATTTTGACGAAATTCACTATATCGACATTTTAGACTGTAATGGAGGTGACCACGGTTATCCATTTGCGACAAACTTTAACCCAGAAATCAATCTCCGCGAGGTTTCTGCGCCAGGTTCTTACTGGGAAGATGGAAAATGGGTTGAAGTCGAAGCTATGTCTATCAAGCGTGAGTATGATTTCCCTCAAGTTGGACAAAAAGACATGTATCTCCTTCACCATGAAGAAATTGAATCATTGGCGAAAAACATTCCTGGTGTCAAACGGATTCGTTTCTTTATGACTTTCGGCCAATCCTATCTAACGCATATGAAATGCTTGGAAAACGTTGGTCTCCTTCGTACGGATGCTATTAACTTTAATGGACAAGACATTGTGCCGATTCAATTCTTAAAAGCCTTGCTTCCAGATCCTGCCAGCCTTGGCCCACGTACAGTTGGTAAAACCAATATTGGATGTATCTTTACAGGTGTCAAAGATGGCGTTGAAAAGACTATCTATATCTACAATGTTTGCGACCATCAGGAATGCTACGCAGAAGTTGGTTCACAGGCAATCTCTTACACGACTGGTGTTCCAGCTATGATTGGGACAAAATTAGTGATGGATGGGACTTGGAGACAACCTGGAGTGTATAATCTTGAAGAACTGGATCCAGATCCATTCATGGAAGCTTTGAATGAGTACGGCTTACCTTGGGTTGTGGTTGAAAATCCACAAATGGTGGACTAATGAAGCTAGAACAAGTACCCACACCAGCCTATGTCATTGACTTGGCCAAGTTAGAAGCCAATTGCCATATTTTACAGCAAGTTCAGGAAGAAGCGGGCTGCAAGGTTTTACTGGCCCAGAAGGCTTATTCTCTCTACAAAACCTACCCCATGATTAGCCAGTATCTATCTGGTACAACGGCTAGTGGACTCTATGAAGCTAAGTTAGCTAGAGAAGAGTTTCCGGGGGAAGTCCATGTCTTTGCGCCTGCTTTCAAGGAATCAGATATGGAAGAGCTACTACAAATATCTGACCATATCGTTTTTAACTCCGAGAGACAGTTGCGTAAACACGGTCCTCGTTGCCGAGAGGCTGGTATCAGTGTCGGTTTGCGCCTCAACCCTCAGTGTTCAACTCAAGGAGATCACGCGCTCTACGATCCTTGTGCACCTGGCTCCCGTTTTGGAGTTAGCTTAGACAAGATACCGAGTGATTTGCTGGACTTGGTGGATGGGCTTCATTTTCATACCCTTTGTGAACAGGGGGCAGATGATTTAGAGATAACTTTGAAAGCTGTAGAAGAACAGTTTGGACCTTATTTACATGAAGTCAAATGGCTCAATATGGGTGGAGGACACCACATCACAAGAGAAGACTACGATGTGAATTTGCTGATTTCTGAAATCAAACGTATCCGAGATACTTACAATCTTGAAGTCTATATCGAGCCGGGTGAAGCTATTGCGCTCAATGCGGGTTATCTAGCAACTGAAGTATTGGACATTGTCGAAAACGGTATGGAAATCTTGGTTTTAGACGCCTCTGCGACCTGCCATATGCCAGATGTACTTGAAATGCCCTATCGTCCACCTTTGAGAAACGGATTTGATGCGCGTGAAAAAGCCCATACCTATAGACTTTCTTCTAATACCTGTCTGACGGGTGATGTGATTGGTGATTATAGTTTTGAAAATCCAGTCCAAATCGGTGATAGACTTTACTTTGAAGACATGGCAATCTACTCCTTTGTCAAAAATAATACCTTTAACGGTATTGGATTGCCAAGTCTCTATCTTATGGACGAGCAGGGTGACTGCAGCTTAGTCAAAGCCTTTGGCTATCAAGATTTTAAAGGGAGATTATCATGATAGAAACTCCGAAAAAAGCAGGCTATCGTATGCCAGCAGAGTACGAACCCCATCATGGCACCCTCATGATATGGCCGACTCGACCAGGTTCATGGCCTTTTCAAGGAAAGGCTGCAAAAAAAGCATTTAGCCAAATTATCAAGACCATAGCAGAAGGGGAAACTGTTTATCTTTTGGTGGAACGGGACCATCTATCTGAAGCCCAATCCTATCTCGGAGACAAGGTCGTTTATCTAGATATTCCTACCAATGATGCCTGGGCCCGTGATACTGGTCCGACTATTCTCGTCAATGATAAAAGAGACAAGTTGGCAGTCGATTGGTCTTTCAATGCCTGGGGTGGTGCTGTTGATGGTCTTTATCAAGATTATGAAGATGATGACCAAGTAGCCAGTCATTTTGCTGAGGCCTTGGAAATGCCTGTTTACGATGCCAAACCTTTTGTACTGGAAGGTGGCGCAATCCATAGCGATGGTCAAGGAACGATTCTTGTGACTGAAAGTTGCTTGCTTAGTCCTGGGCGTAATCCTCACCTGACTAAAGAGGAAATTGAAAACACTTTATTAGAAAGCCTCGGTGCTGAAAAAGTTATTTGGCTTCCTTATGGTATTTATCAGGACGAAACCAATGAACACGTTGACAATGTTGCAGCTTTCGTTGGTCCTGCTGAACTTGTCTTGGCTTGGACAGATGATCAAAACGATCCCCAGTATGCCATGTCTGCAGCTGACCTTGCCCTTTTAGAAAAGGAAACGGATGCAAAAGGTCGCACTTTCACTATTCATAAGCTTCCTATTCCAGCTAATCTACAAGTCGTTACTGAAGAAGATTTGTCAGGCTACATCTATGAAGAAGGGGAAGAAGAGCGTTATGCAGGTGAACGTCTTGCAGCTTCCTATGTCAATTTCTATATTGCAAACAAGTCTGTCTTAGTGCCCCAGTTTGAGGATGTAAACGACCAAGTGGCCCTAGATATCCTCAGCAAGTGTTTCCCAGACCGTAAGGTCGTAGGAATTCCAGCCAGAGATATTCTCTTAGGTGGTGGCAATATTCACTGTATCACCCAACAAATCCCAGAATAGGAGAAAAAGATGAGAAATGTAAAAGTTGCAGCGATCCAGATGCAATGCGCCAAGGATGTGGCGACAAATATCCAAACAGCGGAACGTCTAGTACGTCAAGCTGCAGAACAAGGCGCACAAATTATTCTCTTGCCCGAGTTGTTTGAACGTCCCTATTTCTGTCAGGAACGCCAGTATGACTACTACCAGCATGCTCAGTCGGTGACAGAAAATACAGCCATTCAGCATTTTAAAACCATTGCCAAGGAGCTAAAGGTCGTTTTACCCATCAGTTTCTACGAGAAAGATGGCAATGTCTTGTATAACTCAATCGCCGTCATTGATGCTGATGGAGAAGTGCTGGGCGTTTATCGGAAGACCCACATACCAGATGATCATTATTATCAAGAAAAATTTTACTTTACGCCTGGTAACACTGGTTTCAAGGTCTGGGATACTCGCTATGCTAAGATTGGGATTGGCATCTGTTGGGATCAATGGTTTCCTGAAACGGCGCGCTGTCTTGCGTTGAATGGGGCAGAATTGCTCTTTTACCCAACCGCTATCGGTTCAGAGCCTATCTTAGATACAGATAGTTGTGGTCACTGGCAACGTACCATGCAAGGGCACGCAGCAGCAAATATTGTCCCAGTCATTGCAGCCAATCGTTACGGTTTGGAAGAAGTCACTCCTAGTGAGGAAAATGGCGGACAGAGTTCTAGTCTTGACTTCTACGGTTCCTCCTTTATGACGGATGAAACAGGAGCTATTCTAGAGAGAGCTGAAAGACAAGGAGAAGCTGTTCTGTTAGCAACTTATGACCTTGATAAGGGAGCAAGCGAGCGCCTAAATTGGGGACTGTTTCGTGATAGAAGACCCGAAATGTACCAACGAATTACGGACTAGAAGGTAAATTTCATAATAAACATTTAATATTCATGCCTGTCTTACAAAAATGTAAGATAGGCTTTTTAAATGTAAGATAGGTGTACGATTATACGCGGAAATGTATGCTATACTCTATGTAGATAAAAAAGAAAGAGGTTTATTATGAAAAAATGGAATGCGACACAGTTGAAGTATCTGATGGCGGCAGTAATGGTTCTGGACCATATCCCTCATATCACCGGGATCGTTTCTCCTTTGTGGGAAGGTATCTTTCACGCCTTGACCCGTTGTGTGGGAGTTTGGTTTGCGTATATGGCTATGGAAGGTTTTATCTATACTCGAAACTTGAAAAACTACCTCATCCGTCTCTGGTCTTGGGCGCTGATCATGTTTGCTGGAAATAGCCTTCTCAATACTCTGTTTGCCTCTAAGGGTGTAATGGTTACTAATAATATTTTCTTGACTTTGGCCATCGGTGTTACCATGCTTTGGATTGGTTTTCCCAGAAAAGAGTTGGATAAAAAGGAGAAGTTGTGGCGTCGTATTGGGCTTGCTGGGCTCTTGATTTTCGGGTGTCTTTTTACTGAGGGGGGCATCACCATGCTACCATTTCTCTTGATTAGTTACTCTTGTCGAAATCGCAAGGGCTTGCGAAATCTCCTCTATGCCTTTCTGTGGGCCTTCTTGTTAGTGACTTCCATCCAAATTTACGACACTTGGCACCAAACACTGGAAATGATGCTTTACAATTCTGACTGGCTCTTTATCACCGTCTTTCCTTTTATGGCTTTGTATAATGGACAGCGAGGAAAAGAAACTAGTTGGAGTAAATATTTCTTTTATATTTTCTACCCAGCGCATCTATGGATTATAGCCTTGATTGCTTATTTAGTTAAGTAGATTCAATACTCATTAGCTCCTTCTTGCTTAAAATGTGAGAGGAGCTTTTCTGTATCTGGAATTCCCAACAAAACATGTTATAATAGTTTTAGAAAGGACGAGGTTTATGGCGAGCATACTTGTAATTGAAGATAATAATGAAATCCAGGAAATCTTAAGAACCCTTCTTGCAGAGGAACACGAGGTGATTCAAGCATTTTCTGGGACAGAAGGTATCATGCAATTTGACAAAGGTGGCATTGATCTCGTCTTGCTAGATATCATGCTCCCTGGGAAAAATGGCGACCAAGTCTTGCAAGCTATTCGACAAACTAGTCAGACTCCGGTCATCATGCTTACTGCTTTAGGTGATAAAAAGCTCATCAGCCAATATCTACTAGACGGTGCCAATGATTATGTAGTAAAACCTTTTGATTTGGACGAAGTCTTTGCCAGAGTCACCGTGCAATTACGCCAAAGTGGTGAACATCAGTCAGGAGATCGAAGAGAAATTGATAACTTCGTACAAAACTTTAAAAATATCCAGTTCGATGCGGATAGTTTTGAAATAAGTAACGCAACTGAAACCATTCGCCTTGCAAAGAAAGAGTGTCAGATTCTCCAAATGTTGCTCCAGTACCCTAAAAAGATCTTCACCAAGGAAGAACTCTATGAATTGATTTGGGAAGAAAGTTACCTGCCTGGAGACAATACGCTCAACACCCATCTAAGCAATCTCCGTAAAAAACTGCATCAACTGGATCCAAATCACGAGTACATCGAAACCGTTTGGGGAGTTGGTGTTCGATTAAAAGGAGATAAGTAATGATTTACATTTTGATATCTATATTGCTCCTCATTAACATCATTTTGGCGATTTCTTTGATTCGCTATCATATAGCAATTAGAGATTTAAGCAGACAAATCGAAGAAAAGATTCGCTCTGGTAGCATGAAGAGGATCGGTGTAAATTTCTTTTCAAAGACCATTTTGCGTCTACATAACCAAATTGAGAATCTATTTCAAGAAGTGGAGCAAAACCAGCTAATCATGAAGCGTGAAAAACGCACCCTAGATATGGCAATCAGTAACATTGCTCATGATATTCGGACACCTTTAACAATCGCTTCAGGATACACTCAGCAACTAATAAAACACCCCGATAATAGTTCAGAAACCTTAAATAAAATAGCCCATCATCAGGATTTGGTTTCCAAACGGTTGGAGGCTCTCCTCGAATACCGTCATTTGATGGAAGGCGCAGTCAAACCGAAACTGGAAGAACCTGATTTATCAACTTTTATAACGAAAAAGACTTTAGCTTATTACGACGTTTTTCAATCTTCACATATTGTTCTTGATTTTAACGTTGAACCAGGATTGAAAACGACGACTGATGAGGACTTGCTTGATCGAATTATACAAAACCTCCTTGGAAATGTTCTCAAGCACGGCAAGGAGAAGGCTCGACTTTCCTTGAAAAAGGAAGAAAATAGACTTGTTTTGGAAATTGATAATCTAGTCAAAAAACCTATCAAGAATATAGACAATCTCAGCAATCGTTTTTATTCTGAAAATATGTCAGATACCGAAGAATCCTCTGGTTTAGGTCTCTATATTACTGAGGAATTAGTTCATCTTCTTGGAGCGGATATGAAGCTAGCCACTGATGGAGAATGGTTTTCAGTCTTTATTTATCTTTAACAGAAGAAACCTCCTCTATATCCTAGAGGAGGTCCTTTTTATAAGCTTTTCTTCTTGAAAATAATCAGTCCACTGAAAGAGAAGAAAAGTATGACTGTTACGCAAACCGTGATGGTATAGAGAATAGCTTGACTATTAGTGGTCATAGCATAGGCAAAATCTAGAATTAAATATCTAAGAATTTCAATGTCTGGGAAAACAAGAATTGGAATAGAAAGGACGATAGAGCTAATCAGATAACCAATAAATACGGCAAGATAAGAATGAGTTAGGTAGAGAATAAAGGAGACAATCGAAAGCCAAGCGAGAAGGCATAGAAATTGAAGGGAAATCGTCAAGAGGAGATTAGTAACAAAACCATCAGGTATTGTACCAAGTCCATTTAGTAGAGTCGCGGGAATAAAGGCAATCACAAGACTTGTGATGAGTTGTAAGAGAGCGATACTTGCTAGTACAAAGAATTTAGCAAGGAAAAATTCTGTACGAGAAACACCAACTGTCAAACTATTTTTATAAAGCTTGCCGATTAGATCGACCCCAAGAACTAAACACACTAGAATAATACAGAGGAAAACGAGGTTTGAGCCGTTATTTGACGCGTTGATTAGAGCTTCTATCCCATTCCAACCATGGGTAGGAAGCTCAGGTGGTGCTGCTTGAACTGACATTAGATGCCCTGTAGCGCCAATAGTAGCACCCAGTAACATAAGTACAAAGAGAATGAATTCTGTAATCCAGAATCCTTTGGAGCGGAAAAGACGGTAAAAATCTGCTTGAATGGTATGTATCATGATTTTTCTCCTATTCTACCAATTGGGTGAAGTATTCTTCTAGGTTTTGACGGGCAAAGTAAATCTCATCAATAGCAACATCGGACAAAGTTAGTTGCTTGAGAATCTGTTTAACATCTTGTTCATTACCAAAGATATGGATTTCATTTTCAGGGTTTACAACCTTAAACTGGAGCTGGATTTGTTCTTTCAATACCTGACAAGCTCTTTCTTTATCACTTGTTTTAAGCACAATATAATCCTCACTCAGTGTTTCAAATTCAGCTTTACTGATTTCACGGATAATCTTACCTTGATCCAGAATACCAAAGCGATTAGCTAAGAGATAGAGTTCTGACAAGATATGACTAGAGATGAGTATAGTTATGCCTTTTTCTTGATTGAGTCGCTGGATCATGAGACGAAATTCTTTGATTCCAATCGGATCGAGACCATTAATAGGTTCATCAAGAATCAGGAAGTCGGGTTTTGTTAGGAGGGCAATGGCGATACCAAGTCTTTGTTTCATTCCTAGTGAGAAATCACGAAAGACTTTTTTACCTGTATCTGACAAGCCAACATAGTCCAAGGTCTCCTGAATCACCTTATCAGCATTTGGAATATGACGTATCATACAATAATATTTAAGGTTTTGATAAGCTGTCAAGTGATTGTGAGCTACAGGTGATTCGATAACTGAACCTACTCGAGATAAGGCCTTGGTCCACTCATTTTGTTCTTGGCTAGAGAAGAGGGAAACTGTACCTTTGTCCGCAAACAATAATTGAGTAATTATTTTGATAAGAGTAGTTTTACCTGCTCCGTTTTTTCCAATTAGACCATAAATATCTCCCTCTTTTATGGTTAGACTAAGATCTTGAAGAATAGCTTGGTTAGCAAATTGTTTGGTCAGTCCATGAATTTCGAGTACTGTTTTCATGATTTTCTCCTTTTGATTTATTTTTCTAACTTTAGTATAAGGTATAGAAATCAAAGAAACATCAAGTAATTCTAAAGAGTTTCTAAAGTTTTGTAATTCTTAAAAGAAACAAAACCCAGTTGATATGAACTGGGCTTTTTTTACTATAAAATATACTTCTCAATGGCACGCGCAACGCCGTCTTCTTCGTTGCTGGCTGTAACGTCATTAGCAAGGGATTTGACATGGTCGCTGGCATTTCCCATTGCAATGCCAAGTCCTGCAAACTGAAGCATTTCGATATCGTTATTGGCATCGCCCATGGCCATAATTTCTGAGGGCTCGATCTTCAAAATCGCTGCTAGTCGAGAAAGAGCAGTAGCCTTTGTCGTTCCAAGTGGCATGGCTTCATAAATGACAGGCTGTGAACGAACTCCGCTAAATCGTTGGCAGAGTTCCTCAGCAAACCGTTGCTCAAAATCGTCTGTTTGCTCTTTGGTTCCTAAAAACATACCTTGGAACATTCGATATTTGCCACTGGTCGCCTCCTCAAGGGAGATTTCAGTCAGGTCTGAAAAGACTAGCTTGGCATCATTTTGAACGATTTGATTGGGCTTGCCACCGAGGACAAAATAATGTTCCTCATCAAAAAGAGTTAACTGGACGTCGCTTTTTTCAGCTAGGTCATAGAGGTATTCGATGTCAGCTGGACTAAGTTCCTGCCAGTCAACTAGCCCCCAGTCACTGGTCTGGTGAGTTGAACAACCGTTATTGACGATGACGTACTCGTTCTGGAGGTCCAGTCCCAGTTTTTTGTAGTAAGGAAGAACACCAAAAAGCGGACGACCTGTACAGAGAACCAGTTTGACACCTTTTTCAATAGCTTGGTGAATGGCAGTGATGTGGGCTTGCGGGATTTCCTTGGCTTCATTGAGGAGGGTTCCGTCCATATCCAAGGCTAGTAGTTTAATCATAAGACTTCCTTTTCTAGGTGTTTTGCTTTTATTATAGCATATAGACTATGAAATGTCCGACAGAATAGTAACATTCGACTTTCCTTTTCTTGAAAAAGAAAATAAAATCTTATATAATATGTATACTTAATATTTAAGGAGAAATAATGTCAAAGTATCAATTTAATTCAATTTACAAAAATGATGAAACAGAGTCTACAGGTCTTCTTTTCATTAAAGTTTACAACAAGTGGGAAAGTAACTTAAAAAGAGTCTTGAAATCAGTTGGTCTTACTTTGCCTCAATTTATCGTTTTGACTTCGCTTTTGTTTCTGTCTAATAGAGAGGAATATGTAACGCAAGTTGATATTGCTCGGTTCTCTGGTATGGATGTCATGACGGTTTCCCAGATTGTTAGGCTACTGGAGAACAAGGACTACATTAAACGCGATCAACATCCAAAGGATAGTCGGGCAAAACTGGTCTCAGTGACGAAGTCTGGCGCAGAGAAGGTCAATCAAGCTTTACCTTTAGTAGAAGGTGTTGATGAAGAATTTTTTGAAAAACTATCTAACGATAGAGAAGTTTTTAATCGTTTGTTAGTAGAGTTGGAGGATAAAAATGCCTAGATATTGGGTCGGAGTTGTTTCAAAGAACCATGTTTTAAGAGGAGTTGAAGGGAATTTTTGCCAGGTCTGTCATGGAAAGGGTGGCCCCTTAAATCGTATGAAAAAAGGTGACTATCTTTTATACTATAGTCCGAAATACGATATGAACGGTCAAGATAAGTTACAGGCTTTTGTGGCCGTAGGTAAAATTACAGATGACAAAGCCTATCAAGTAGAGCAATTCGAAGGATTCTTTCCCTTTAGACGAAATGTTGAGTATTATCAGCCAGTCAAAGATTGTTCCATAGAAATAGCCAGACAGCATCCTGAATGGAGAGACTATACTTCTCGACTTCGTTATGGACATTTTGAAGTTTCCAAAGACTTTTTTCTCTATATCTTTCAGCATATGAAAGTGGATGATGAAGCATGATTGATTTGCTAATTAAATGATTGTCAACTAGAATTTTGTATTTGGACTGTGAAACGAACTTTGCTATAATAGAGTAAGAAACTTTGATAAAGCAAACGAGGCTGAGATGAAATTACTTTATACTGATATTCGGACTTCTTTGACTGAAATTTTAACGAGAGAGGCAGAAGAGCTAGTTGCTGCAGGCAAGCGGGTTTTCTACATCGCCCCCAACTCTCTTTCTTTTGAAAAGGAACGCGCCGTGCTGGAATGCTTGTCCCAGCAGGCTTCTTTTGCGATTACCGTCACGCGTTTTGCTCAGATGGCTCGTTACCTGATCTTGAATGATTTGCCAACTAAGACGAGTCTAGATGACATCGGGCTTGGGATGGCTTTTTATAAATGCCTTGCCGAACTAGATCCCAAGGACTTGCGTGTTTATGGTGCGATTAAGCAGGATACTCAATTTATCCAGCAGTTGGTTGAACTTTATCATGAGATGACGACTGCTCAGATGAGCTTTTTGGACTTGGAAAGTTTGACGGATGAGGATAAGCGGGCAGACTTACTCTTGATTTTTGAGAAAGTGACTGCCTATCTCAATCAAGGTCAGTTGGCTCAGGGAAGTCAGTTGTCCCATTTGATTGAGGCTATTGAGAATGACAAGGTAAGTAGTGATTTTAGTCAGATTGCCTTAATCATTGACGGATTTACCCGTTTTTCTGCTGAGGAAGAGCATGTGGTGGATCTGCTCCATCGAAAAGGTGTCGAGATTGTTATTGGGGCTTATGCAAGCAAGAAAGCCTATACTAGTCCGTTCACTGAAGGGAATCTCTATCAAGCCAGTGTGGAATTTCTTCATCATTTGGGTGCAAAATACCAAACGCCTGCTCAGGATCGTTCTCAGACTCATGAGAAAATGGATAGTTTTGACAAGGCCTCTCGTTTGCTAGAGTCTTCTTATGATTTCTCAGAACTCACCTTGGATATCGATGAGAAGGACCGTGAAAATCTGCAAATTTGGTCTTGTTTGACACAAAAGGAAGAGTTGGAGTTGGTGGCTCGCGCTATTCGTCAGAAATTACATGACCATCCAGAACTGAGTTACAAGAATTTTCGCATTCTCTTAGGGGATGTGGCTTCTTACCAGTTATCACTGAAAACCATTTTTGACCAGTACCAGATTCCTTTCTATCTAGGTAGAAGTGAATCCATGGCCCATCATCCCTTAACCCAGTATGTCGAATCTATTTTGCGTTTGAAACGCTACCGTTTCCGTCAGGAAGATTTGATTAATCTTCTTAGAACAGGTTTATATACCGACCTTAGCCAAGCGGATATTGATGCTTTTGAGCAATATATCCGCTATCTTGGCATCAATGGCTTGCCAGCTTTTCAGCAGAACTTCACAAATTCCCATCATGGAAAATTTGATTTAGAACGCTTGAATGCCCTTCGTCTGCGAGTTTTGGCGCCACTTGAAACCTTATTTGCCAGTCGGAAGCAAAAGACTGAAAATCTCTTGCAAAAGTGGAATACTTTTCTAAAAAATGCTGCTTTAAGCAAGCAGATGCAAGAATTGACAGCTACTATGGAAACTCTAGAACAGGAAAGACAAGACGAAGTTTGGAAAGCCTTCTGCCATGTTTTAGAACAATTTGCGACCGTTTTCGCTGGTACACAGGTTAGTCTAGAGGATTTCCTAGCCTTGCTCCATTCTGGAATGAGCTTATCCCAGTATCGTACCATTCCAGCGACAGTGGACACCGTTCTGGTGCAAAGTTACGATCTGATTGCCCCTCTGACAGCTGACTTTGTCTACGCCATCGGGCTGACTCAGGATCATTTGCCAAAAATCGCGCAAAACACCAGTCTTTTGACAGACGAAGAAAGACAAAGTCTAAATCAAGCAACTGAGGAGGGAGCGCAATTACTGATTGCAAGTAGTGAAAACCTCAAGAAAAATCGCTATACCATGCTTTCCTTAGCCAATGCTGCTCGTAAGCAGTTGGTGTTATCCGCTCCAAGTCTCCTCAATGAAAATGAGAGTAAGGAATCGGCCTATCTTCAAGAACTGGTGAGTTTTGGATTTAATCGGACAGAGAAGAAGATTCATCACAAAGGTCTGTCTAAGGATGATATGGGTTCTTATCACAGTCTTTTGTCTAGCCTTGTTGCCTATCATCAGCAGGCAGGTTCTAGTGAAAATGAGCAAGATGTGACCTTTGTCAAGGTTCTAGCGCGTGTGATGGGGAAAAAACTTGATCAAAAAGGTCTTACAAATCCTGCACTCCCAACTAGCCCAAGCAGCAAGCCATTAGAGAAAGAGACCTTGCAGGCTCTCTATCCAGCTGACAAGGAGTTTTACCTGTCTACTTCTGGTTTAACGGAGTTTTACCGCAATGAATACAGTTATTTCCTCCGTTATGTCTTAGGTTTGCAGGAAGAATTGCGCCTGCGTCCAGATGCTCGCAGTCATGGGAATTTCTTGCACCGTATTTTTGAACGTGCCTTGAAACTGCCTGCTGAAAATCCGTTTGACCAACGACTGGAGCAAGCTATCAAGGAAACCAGCCAAGAACGCGAATTTGAAGCTATTTATCAGGAAAGTTTGGAAGCCCAGTTTACCAAGGAAGTTCTACTTGATGTCGCGCGAACTACGGGCCACATTCTTCGTCATAATCCAGCCATTGAAACCATCCAAGAGGAAGCAACATTTGGTGGTAAAGATCAGGCCTTTATTCAATTGGATAATGGTCGCAGTGTCCATGTGCGAGGCAAGGTTGACCGAATCGACCGTTTGAAAGCTGATGGAGCGCTAGGAGTGGTGGACTACAAGTCTAGTCTGACTCAGTTCCAGTTTCCTCATTTCTTTAATGGGCTCAATTCCCAACTGCCAACCTATCTTGCCGCCCTAAAAAGAGAAGGGGAGCAGAACTTTTTCGGTGCCATGTACTTGGAAATGGCTGAGCCTGTCCAATCTTTATTAGCTGTTAAAAGTCTGGCTGGAGCAGTAGCAGAAGCCAGCAAATCAATGAAATACCAAGGACTCTTTTTAGAAAAAGAAAGCAGTCATTTGGGCGAATTTTATAACAAAAACAAGGCCAATCAGCTGACAGACGAGGAATTCCAGCTCTTATTGGACTACAATGCCCATCTTTACAAGAAGGCAGCTGAGAAGATTTTAGAAGGCCATTTTGCCATTAATCCATACACAGAAAACGGCAGAAGTATTGCCCCGTATGTCCAGCAACACCAAGCCATCACTGGATTTGAATCCAATTACCACTTGGGACAAGCCCGTTTCCTAGAAAAGTTAGAAGTAGCTGACGGCAAGCGTCTGGTCGGAGAAAAACTCAAGCAAGCTTGGTTTGAGAAAATGAGAGAGGAGTTGAATCGATGAAGCCCATTTCCTTTTTAACTGAGGAAGAGATTCAAAAACTGCAAGAAGCAGAAGCGAGTTCGAGCAAGGAACAGAAGAAAACAGCTGAGCAAATCGAAGCCATTTATACGGCAGGGCAGAATATTCTTGTTTCAGCGTCTGCTGGTTCAGGGAAGACCTTTGTCATGGCAGAGCGTATTCTGGATCAATTGGCGCGTGGCGTGGAAATCAGCCAACTCTTTATCTCAACCTTTACCGTCAAGGCTGCTACAGAGCTTAAGGAACGTTTGGAGAAAAAAATTAGCCAACAAATCCAAGAAAGTAACGATGTTGATCTCAAACAACACTTGGGACGTCAGTTGGCAGACCTGCCAAACGCTGCCATCGGAACCATGGACTCTTTCACACAAAAATTCCTTGGCAAACATGGCTATCTGATTGATATCGCACCGAATTTCCGTATTCTACAAAATGAAAGTGAACAGTTACTCTTAAAAAACGAAGTTTTTCATCAGGTTTTTGAAGCCCATTACCAAGGTGAAAATAAAGAAAACTTTAGTCGCTTGGTCAAGAACTTTGCTGGACGAGGTAAGGATGAACGAGGTCTGCGCCAGCAAGTCTACAAAATCTATGATTTTCTTCAATCCACCAGCAGTCCACAAAAATGGTTGAGTAACTCTTTCCTCAAAGGATTTGAAACAGCTGACTTTGTAATTGAAAAAGACAAACTAACTGAGCAAATAAAGCAGGCGCTTTGGGACTTGGAAAGTTTCTTCCGTTATCATCTGGATAACGATGCCAATGAGTTTCCAAAAGCTGCCTATTTAGAAAATGTGCAGCTGGTTCTGGATGAAATTGGCTCCTTAAATCAAGAGTCCGATAGCCAGGCTTATCAAGCTGTGCTTGCGCGTATTATCGCCATCTCTAAGGAGAAAAATGGTCGATCTCTAGCTAACTCCAGTCGTAAGGCCGATTTGAAGCCACTGGCTGATGCCTATAACGATGAGAGAAAGGCCAAGTTTGCTAAACTAGGACAACTGGCGGACCAGATAACCATTCTCGACTATCAAGAACGTTATCATGAAGATACTTGGGAGCTAGCTAAAACCTTCCAAACCTTTATGAGTGATTTTGTGGAGGCTTATCGTGAATGTAAACGCCAAGAAAATGCCTTTGAATTCGCTGATATCAGTCATTTCACCATTGAAATTTTAGAGAATTTCCCACAAGTCCGCGAGGCTTATCAGGAGAGATTCCACGAAGTCATGGTTGATGAGTATCAGGATACCAACCACATTCAAGAACGAATGCTGGAATTGCTGTCGAATGGTCACAATCGCTTTATGGTGGGAGATATCAAGCAGTCTATCTACCGTTTCCGTCAGGCAGATCCCCAGATTTTCAATGAAAAATTCCAACGCTATGCGCAAAATCCTCAAGAAGGCAAGTTGATTCTCCTCAAGGAAAATTTCCGTAGTAGTTCAGAAGTGCTGTCTGCAACCAATGATGTTTTTGTACGCCTTATGGATCAAGAGGTCGGTGAAATCAACTATGACAGCATGCACCAGCTTGTTTTTGCCAATACCAAACTAACTCCTAATCCAGACAACAAGGCAGAATTTCTCCTCTACGATAAGGACGATAATGGGCAAGAAAAGGAAGAGAGTCAGGCAGACACGAAACTCACTGGGGAAATGCGCCTGGTCATCAAGGAAATCCTGAAGCTTCATCAGGAAAAAGGTGTTGCCTTTAAGGAAATTGCCCTTTTGACCTCTAGCCGCAGTCGAAATGACCAGATTATACTTGCCCTGTCTGAGTATGGGATTCCTGTTAAAACAGACGGCGAGCAAAACAACTATCTCCAATCCCTAGAAGTACAAGTCATGCTAGATACTCTTCGTGTCATTCACAATCCTCTGCAAGACTATGCCTTGGTTGCTCTGATGAAGTCTCCTATGTTTGGTTTTGATGAGGACGAGTTGGCACGTTTATCCCTCCAGAAAGCAGAAGATAAAGTCCAAGAGAATCTCTATGAGAAACTGGTCAATGCTCAAAAACAGGCAACAAGCCAGAAAGAGTTAATTCACTCAACACTAGCTGAAAAACTAAACCAATTCATGGACATCTTGGATTCTTGGCGCTTATATGCCAAAACCCACTCTCTCTATGACTTGATTTGGAAGATTTACAACGACCGTTTTTATTATGACTATGTTGGGGCTTTGCCGAACGGACCTGCTAGACAGGCTAATCTCTATGCCCTAGCTCTGCGAGCTGATCAGTTTGAAAAGAGCAATTTCAAGGGCTTGTCTCGTTTTATCCGTATGATTGACCAAGTTTTAGAGGCTCAGCATGACCTCGCAAGCGTAGCTGTCGCTCCACTTAAAGATGCCGTGGAACTCATGACCATTCACAAGAGCAAAGGACTGGAGTTTCCTTATGTCTTTATCCTCAACATGGATCAGGACTTCAACAAGCAAGACTCGATGTCAGAAGTTATTCTCAGTCGTCAAAATGGGCTTGGTGTCAAATACATTGCCAAAGTGGAAACAGGAGCAGTGGAAGCACACTATCCTAAAACCATCAAACTCTCCATTCCCAGCCTTACCTATACCCAGAATGAAGAAGAATTGCAACTGGCTAGCTATTCAGAGCAGATGCGTCTGCTGTATGTTGCCATGACGAGGGCGGAGAGAAAACTTTATCTTGTCGGTAAGGGGTCTCGTGAAAAGCTAGAAGCCAAGGAATACCCAGCAGCAAACAATGGAAAATTAGATGGTAATACCAGACTACAAGCAAGAAATTTCCAAGATTGGATCTGGGCTATCAGTAAAGTTTTTGCCAAGGACAATCTCAACTTTAGCTATCGCTTTGTTGGTGAAGCCCAGTTGACCAGAGAAGCTATCGGGGAATTGGAAAACAAGAGCCCTTTACAAGACAGCTCTCAAGCAGACAACCGCCAGTCAGAAATCATCAAAGAAGCTCTGGAAATGCTGAAAGAGGTGGAAGTTTATAATAGTCTCCACCGCGCAGCCATTGAACTACCAAGTGTTCAAACCCCAAGTCAAATCAAGAAATTCTACGAACCCGTTATGGATATGGAAGGGGTAGAAATTACTAACCAAACCAAATCACCAGAGAAGCAAATCAGCTTCAATTTACCAGATTTTTCAACTAAAGAAAAGGTAACAGGAGCTGAGATTGGTAGTGCAACCCACGAACTCATGCAAAGAATCGACCTGAGTCAACAACCAACGCTTGCTAGCCTAAAAGATACTCTCAAACAAGTTCAAACCAGCCCAGCAGTCAGAGACAAAATCAATCTTTCCAAAATCTTAGCATTCTTTGATACACCACTTGGTCAGGAAATTCTCGCTAATACCGACCATCTCTACCGCGAGCAACCTTTCTCCATGCTCAAACGCGACCAAAAGAGTCAGGAAGACTTTGTTGTTCGTGGGATCTTGGACGGCTATCTAGTTTACGAGGACAGAATTATTCTTTTCGACTATAAGACAGACCGTTACGATCAACCAAGTCAACTCATAGACCGCTATCGTGGTCAGTTAGCCTTATACGGAGAGGCATTATCAAGAGCTTATTCGATTGAAAATATTGAGAAATACCTGATTTTACTCGGTAAAGATGAGGTTCAAGTTGTAAAAGTATAACCTAGAAAGGAGACCTCATGCCACTTCCAGTTAGAAAAACCTTGCACGATGCGGTTTTACGGGCTTCAAAAGCCGATACTTGGGATCAAGCAACCAAGGAATGGAATGAAGTTTCCTTGATTTTTAATGGCATTGGTCGTAGTAATTGTGTCTGTGGGAATGCCATTAAATACGCCTACGAACTCTTTAATACTGTTACAGGCCAACGCCTCTTTCCGATTGGCAGCGATTGTGTTCGTCATTTTCATCGTATTGGCCTCGATCAGCAACTAGAAGAGGAAGAAAAACTTCTAAGAAAGCTTGAAAATCTGACTAGAAAAGTCAAGAAAAAGGAAAAAATCAAGGTTAATAAAAGCGACTTTGACGAACGACTTCTAAAATGGTTCTGGGAAAAAGGTGTTTTCAAAGCCAATCGTGGCAATCAATTTGCACCTGAGAAAGATTACCAGCTTTTCCTAGAAGTCTTTCAAGGTGGAAGTTGGACCAAGGCAGAGCCAAAAAAGAAGGCTCGCCTAGAAGAAGTCCTTGAAAGGTGTATCAAACCTTTTCTACTTGGGAAGTCTGATGACCAACTCTACCTTGTCAAATTAGGCAAGGAGAAAATTGACTACGAGCAACATTTACGGATTCAGGCAGAGAAAGAACGCAGGAAGAGAGATAAAATCGCTAAGCAATACGCTGACAATCTTATTCTTGCCATGGGACCTGCAGAACGAGCCTATCAAGATTACTTTGGCTTTACAGAAACCTTGACCCAAGAAGAACGAAAATGGGAGAAAATCCTCTTTGGTAAAAATAGAGACGAACGGGCTATCAAGGCTAAACAAAACCAAAAGGAGCTGGAAAAGGATCAGCGTATTGCAAATCAAGATCCTATTGAACGAAAGCAGAAGCAGACTTGGCTTCTCAATTCTTATTTTAGTGGTTTGCCTGATGAAAAAGCTAGATTCTCTCGACTCTTACTAGAGTATCGAAAAAATGGTGAAGTACCCTTTTCAGATGATTACTTATCTGAGCATCTCATCGACTTTTTCTACAAGATGAAAGCCTTTGAGTTTGAGATTGCACCAGAACAAGTCCGCGATTTTCTAAAAGAATGCCTTCAGGCAGAACATCTATCATTAGCACAAAAAAGCTGGATTAGAGGGATTTTGTCAAACTGCCTTCACTCGTTCTTAGATAGGTTACTCATATAGAAAAAATCCTACCGTGCATAAACAAGGTAGGATTTATGTATCTCCAAAGATGTACTGGTAAAGTTGGACGACTTTCTGAAAACACTGCGTGTCCATTCTTGTTATTTTTTGAGCATTACGCATCCGAAAATCAAAGGTATACAGTTGAAATGGATTGACAGCGCCATCTACCTTGTCCGATGAGACAGGAACAAGCAAGCCTTTTTCTGCCAAACGACGTTGGCCATGAGTGATAGGACAGACAGCCACAAAACCAGTTTGCAAGGCATATTCTCTCCTAGAAACAACCAAGGCAGGTCGCCGTTTCTGGATTTCTCGACCGACTGATGGATCAAAGTCCAGCCAAATGATATCCTGCTTTTCAGGAATATAGTCAAATTTCGCTATCAAGTGACCCTACCCCTTCAAAATCGTTTGTCATTCTCAAATCAGTAATTCCATCAAAAGGATCTTTCAGTTTTGGAGCTAAGACAATGACTCCGTCAATCCCTTTGTAGACAACCATTTCTTGACCTTCTGACATACCCAAATTTTTAGGAATGGTCACAGTGAGAGAGTTTCCCACCTTTCGAGTCTTTACTGTATTCATTGCACTACCTCCACGAATTAGTATACACTAAGTATATACCCGAAAACAAAAAAAGTCAAGTAAATCCTTACTGGTATCAAGGATGTTTCGGACCAATACTATTTATCATTTATTGTGGTCAAAGCCTGTGCAAAAGTTCCTCATTTATGATAGAATAGGTAGTAAGAAAGAAAACGTTTTTACTACGTTTTTTTTAGTCGGAAGGGGAAAATATTATGGCTACTATTCAATGGTTTCCGGGTCACATGTCTAAGGCTCGGCGGCAAGTTCAGGAGAATTTAAAGTTTGTTGATTTTGTGACGATTTTGGTGGATGCTCGGCTACCTTTATCTAGTCAAAATCCTATGTTAACCAAGATTGTGGGTGATAAACCAAAGCTTTTGATTTTGAATAAGGCAGATCTGGCTGATCCTGCAATGACCAAAGAATGGCGTCAGTATTTTGAATCACAGGGAATCCAAACTCTGGCTATCAACTCCAAAGAGCAAGTGACTGTAAAAGTTGTGACGGATGCCGCTAAAAAGCTCATGGCTGATAAGATTGCACGCCAGAAAGAACGAGGTATCAAGATCGAAACCTTGCGGACTATGATTATCGGAATTCCAAATGCCGGTAAGTCAACTCTCATGAACCGTTTGGCTGGGAAAAAGATTGCAGTTGTCGGCAATAAACCAGGTGTTACCAAGGGGCAACAGTGGCTCAAAACCAATAAAGACCTGGAAATCCTAGACACACCAGGGATTCTTTGGCCTAAATTTGAAGACGAAACCGTTGCTTTGAAACTAGCCCTAACAGGGGCAATTAAAGATCAACTACTCCCAATGGATGAAGTGACCATTTTTGGTCTCAATTATTTCAAAAAACATTATCCAGAAAAGCTAGCTGAACGCTTCAAACAAATGAAAATAGAAGAAGAAGCACCTGTTATTATCATGGATATGACCCGTGCCCTTGGTTTCCGAGACGACTACGACCGCTTTTACAGCCTCTTCGTCAAGGAAGTCCGTGATGGAAAACTCGGTAACTATACCTTAGATACATTGGACGACATCGATGACGACGATTAAAGAAATCAAAGAACTTCTGGCTACTGTCAAAGAATTAGACAATCCTCTTTTTCTAGAATTCGAAAAAGATCCTCGTTCTGGAGTTCAAAAGGAAATCAACAAGCGTAAGAAAGCCATACAGGCTGAACTGGATGAGGACCTTCGTTTGGAAACTATGCTTTCCTATGAAAAAGAGCTTTACCAGCAAGGATTGACCCTAATTGCAGGTGTTGACGAGGTCGGCCGTGGTCCTCTGGCTGGACCTGTAATCGCTGCAGCTGTTATTTTGCCAAAAAATTGTAAGATTAAAGGCCTCAACGATAGCAAGAAGATCCCTAAAAAGAAACATCTGGAAATTTATCATGCTGTTCAAGATCAAGCCTTATCAATCGGCATTGGTATCATGGATAATCAGGTCATCGACCAAGTCAATATCTATGAAGCTACCAAACTAGCTATGAAGGAAGCAATCTCCCAGCTCAGTCCGCAACCTGAGCACCTCTTGATTGATGCCATGAAACTGGAGTTGCCGATTCTTCAAACAGCAATCATCAAAGGAGATGCCAACTCCCTCTCGATCGCAGCTGCATCTATAGTGGCCAAGGTGACACGGGATGAATTGATGAAGGACTATGATGATCAATATCCTGGATATGATTTTACAGCTAATGCAGGATACGGAACAGCTAAACATCTAGAAGGACTGGAAAAACTAGGCGTCACCCCAATTCACCGAACCAGTTTTGAACCAGTCAAAACACTGGTTTCAACCAAGAAAGATAAGTAAGAGGAAATGATTATGGAGGAACAGTCAGAAACACTTAGTTCCAAGAAAGAATTTGCCTTTGCCTCAAGCACCATATTATCCCAAGTTGGGCGAGGAGTCATTGTTGGTCTCGTCGTCGGGCTAATCGTCGGATCCTTTCGTTTCTTAATCGAAAAGGGTTTCCACCTGATACAAGGACTTTATCAAGATCAAGCGCACCTAGTGCGCAATCTTTTTATCATTGGCCTATTTTATGTATTCGTTTGCTGGCTCAGTGCGAAACTAACTCGGTCAGAAAAAGATATCAAGGGTTCAGGAATTCCTCAAGTCGAAGCCGAACTAAAGGGACTGATGACTCTTAATTGGTGGAGTGTCCTCTGGAAGAAATATGTATTAGGGATTCTTGCTATTGCCAGTGGCCTTATGCTAGGTCGAGAAGGGCCAAGTATTCAACTTGGAGCAGTTGGTGGTAAAGGTATTGCCAAGTGGCTAAAATCTAGTCCAGTTGAAGAACGTTCCCTGATTGCCAGTGGAGCTGCTGCAGGCTTAGCCGCTGCCTTTAATGCACCGATTGCAGGCCTCCTCTTTGTTGTAGAAGAAGTCTATCATCATTTTTCCCGCTTTTTCTGGGTCTCAACTCTAGCAGCCAGTCTCGTAGCAAACTTTGTCTCATTACTCATATTTGGTCTAACACCCGTACTGGATATGCCAGACAACATTCCTCTCATGACCCTAGACCGGTATTGGATATACCTCCTTATGGGAGTTTTTCTCGGGCTTTCTGGTTTTCTCTATGAGAAAGCTGTACTCAATGTTGGTCAAATTTATGAATGGCTTGGTCAAAAAATCCATTTGGATAGAGCTTATTATCCGATCCTAGCTTTTATCCTTATCATACCAGTCGGAATTTTCTTACCTCAAATTCTTGGTGGTGGAAACCAGGTCGTTCTTCCTTTGACTGAGCAAGATTTTAGTTTCCAAGTTTTATTAGCTTACTTTTTGATTCGCTTTGTTTGGAGCATGATTAGTTATGGAAGTGGCCTTCCAGGAGGGATTTTCCTTCCCATTCTGGCGCTTGGTTCCTTACTTGGTGCCCTAGTCGGTGTCATTTGTGTCAATCTTGGGCTTGTCAGTCAGGAGCAATTTCCTATATTTGTTATTTTAGGAATGAGTGGCTACTTTGGGGCAATATCCAAGGCTCCCTTAACCGCTATGATACTCGTAACCGAGATGGTCGGAGATATTCGCAACCTCATGCCACTTGGCTTAGTGACCTTAGTCGCCTACATCGTCATGGATCTACTCAAGGGGGCACCAGTCTATGAGGCCATGCTGGAAAAAATGCTACCAGAAGAAGCAACAGACGAGGGAGAAGTCACCCTCATAGAAATCCCTGTGTCTGACAAAATCGCTGGAAAACAGGTTCACGAGCTCAACTTGCCACATAACGTACTCATTACCACCCAAGTCCATAATGGCAAGAGCCAAACAGTTAACGGCTCAACTAGAATGTATCTGGGTGATATGATTCACCTGGTGATTCCAAAAAGTGAAATTGGAAAAGTCAAAGATTTGTTGTTATAAGCTTTTTTTACATAATTTATTTTACGTAAAATATTATTGAAAGGATTCTCAATGAAAAGAAATAAGGCAATTGCAGTATATTTGCTAGGCACATTTAGTCAAATAGCATCAGTTTGTCTCCTTTTCTTTCTCTTGAATCTTTTTTCTATTCATTCCAATCTATTAACTATTTTAGGAATCTTTCTAGGTGGGATTTCTTCAGCTCTTTGGGGAATTATTGTTGCAAATCACTATTTTCATATTCATTTTAAGAAGATTGTAAACGATTTTTTTAACATTCATACCAGTTATAAACACTATTTATTATCTTTTTTCCTTATTGTCCTTGATTTTTCTTTTCTAATGTTTGGTGGGAAAATGATAGAATTTAGCTGGTATCTCCCATTTTTGATGTTCTTCAAATTTATTGTCTTTGGCGGTATAGAAGAGATTGGATGGCGATATGTCTTTCAACCAATTTTACAAGAAAAGTTGCCATATTTTTACTCAGCAATTCTAACCTTTTTCAGCTGGGCGATTTGGCATCTGTTGTTCTTTTACATTGATGGCTCCCTAGCAACTCTGCAAACTCTACCGTTTTTATTTGGATTGCTGACGAATTCTTTCATACTCTCAGCTCTTTATATCAAAACAAAGAATCTCTGGATTTGCGTTATGACACATTCGATCATTAATGTCTTGTCTCAGATAACCATAGATACTGATCGATCCGAAACCTTCCTGCTTAAAATCTTCGTCATCTTGGTATCCTGCTATATGGTAGTACATAAAAAAGATGAGTATAATCGGTATAAATAAAATTAAATATAAACCTTCAAAACCAAATCAAAAAAGATTTGGTTTTTTAAGAATTAGAAATCTAATTTTCAGTATATAGTATGATTTTTACCCCCTACTTTGTAAAGAATGATTAGAATATTGTATAATAAGAAAAAGGAGAAAAGCATAAATGAATAATTCTGGAATTAAAAAAAGTCATACAAGAATACTAATCATTTTGTTACTCGCAACCATCACAGCAGGAGCTATTTTTATGTTTAGTTTGTTAGGAAAATCGCAAGAAGAACATCGGAATAGAGAGTATGAAGTAAGTTTGGTTAATGCCTTAAAGAATTCCTACCAAGGGATTGAAGAGATTAAAATTTCCAATCCAGAATACACAAGCCCTCCTGGTTCGTGGTCTTGTGATGTAGAAATCAAATTTAAACATGAAGTAAAAATTAAGTATGGTATTGGATATTCTCTAGACACTGAAGAAATAACAGATACTTCATTGGAATGGGAAAATAGAGTAAAAGATCGACAATTTTTAAATGAAAACAAGGGTAAAACTGCTTCGAAAATTAGGGTAACTTATTCTAATAATGACGAAGGAGAGCAATAATGGCATTTAGTTATACTGATAAACAACTTAATGAATTAAAGCATGGAAAGAATGTATATAGTGTCAATGCGGAATTTGCTGAGAAAAAGAGGGAATGATAATGAGTAAAGACAGATTAAGAAA
>NZ_KV802721.1:250592-288392 GCF_001810825.1 Streptococcus sp. HMSC076C08
TTCGAAAATCTCTTCAAACCACGTCAGCTTACATCTGCAACCTCAAAACAGTATTTTGAGCTTACTTCGTCAGTTTCATCTACAACCTCAAAACCATGCTTTGAGCAACCTGCGGCTAGCTTCCTAGTTTGCTCTTTGATTTTTCATTGAGTATAAACTTCTTTTCAAAAAAAGGACAGGAAGCCCTCTGTTCGAGAGTTTCCCCATCCTATCTTCTATTCTTTATTTTGCTTCGACACGGACACCTTGCGTATCAACTTTCAAGTCATGCAGTTTGCCTTTGAAAGGTTGCTTTTGCAATTCTGCCTTAATAGCCGGCATCTTGTCATGAGAGGCCAAGACCATCACTGTTGGTCCGGCACCAGAAAGGTAGGTCGCATAGGCACCATTCTCTTTGGCTACTTGCTTAATCGTCGCAAATTCACGGACCAGACTTTGACGATAGCGCTCATGGAAGAGGTCCCCCTCGATTGCTTGACCAGCTGTCACCATATCTCCTGCTAACAAGGCTGCAACGGCCACATTGGCGATAGAACTAGCCGCAACAGCTTCCTTATAGGACAATTTTTTAGGTAAGACACCACGGCTGTCGCGAGTGCGCAATTCATAGTTGGGAATATAAGCTAGAAAATCACACTCCGGGAAGTCAGACACAATTGCTGAAACATGCCCTTCAACAGAACTCGCAACAACAAGATTTCCATAGATAGCTGGAGCCACATTGTCAGGATGTCCTTCAATCTTAGTCGCCAACTGCAATTTGTCGTGGTTAGATAAGTTGAGATTGCCCAGCTGGTTGGCCAGTTCAATCCCAGCAACGATAACCGAGCTTGAAGAACCCAAGCCACGCGCCAAGGGAACATCACTGGTCATTTTCAAGCGTCTCGGTTGCAAGTCAGGCGCAATTTGCAAGGCAATCTTAAGCAAAAGATTACGTTCGTCATGGGGAATCCATTTGCCAATCTGGTGTTCAATCAACCACTCATCCCGTTCTTCACAAACCTCAATTTGAAGATACTTGGTTACAGCTACACCGACCGAATCAAAACCTGGCCCGATATTGGCACTGGTTGCAGGTACAATAATCTTCATCCTATTCTCCTAACACCTTGAAGGTATTCAAGAGGTCAAATTCTGAAGCTTTGGCCAACTCTGCTGAAACATTCTCAAGTTGTGCTTTATTGATCTTATGAGTGATAATCACTACACGCGCCTTGTCACCCTCTTTGCCATCTTGGAGGATTTGCTTGAAGGAAATATCTTGAGCGTTGAAAATCTCAGCCAATTTCAAGACCTGACCTTTTGAGTCTGGAGCCAAGATTGAGAAATAGTAGTTTGCTTTAACATCCTCAGGATTAGCCAAGACCAAGTCACGGCTGTATTCGTTGAAGTCTTTACCAATGGTACCATCATTCAAGCGACGAACGATACGGACAATATCTGCTACAACACTTGTCGCAGTTGGTTTTTGACCCGCACCTGGTCCGTAGTACATCGATTCACCAATACCGATAGATTCTACAAAAACAGCGTTCATTACCCCATTCACACTGGCAAGTGGATGTGCTTTAGGAAGGAAGGTTGGAGTAACTTCTGCAGCAATACCTGAAGGAGTTTCCTCGATAGAACCAACCAATTTCACTACATAGCCAAGGTCTTGGGCTACAGCTACGTCTTCTGGTGTGATGTTGCGGATTCCCTTGTGGGCTACATCGTCAAAGGCAACCTTCATACCAAAAGCAAACTGGCTCAAAATCACCATCTTGTAGGCTGCATCAATCCCATCAACGTCATTTGTAGGGTCGCTTTCTGCAAATCCAAGTCTTTGAGCTTCAGCCAGAGCATCATCGTAAGACCAGCCTTCTTCCACCATCTTGGTCATCATGAAGTTGGAAGTTCCATTAACAACGCCAAGAACGCGCGTAATTTTGTCAGAAGCCAACGAATTTGCCAAAGTACGAAGAATTGGAATCCCACCAGCTACTGCTGCTTCATAGTAAAGTGCTACATTATGCTCTTTAGCGATTTCTAACAATTCTGCACCATGAACAGCCAAAAGGTCCTTGTTAGCAGTAACAACGTGTTTCCCAGCTTCTAAGGCACGAGTGATAAAGGTCTTAGCTGGTTCGATACGCCCCATCAATTCCACTACGATAGTAATGTCTTTGTCTGATAAAATATCGTCTACATTGGTTACAAAGTTAAAGTCATTTCCTGCTGCAAGCAAGTGGTTCTTTTCATCTTCATCCTTGACCAATACCTTGGCTACTTCAATCTCAGAATGAGCTGATTGAACGATTTTTTCTCCATTTTCCTTTAGGAGGAATGGCACGCCACTTGCAACGGTACCAAATCCAAGTAAAGCAATTTTAACTGTCATGTTTGTCTCCTAGAAATTTTCTGATATAGCCATTATAACAGAATTTTATGAAAATTCCTATTATAGTAAATCACTATTTCGGTCTAGAAAAGAAAAAACGAATCCCATGATTCGTCTTTCTTGATAAATGAAAATTGATTTTAAAATTTATGAACGAATCTTTTGCAGACCGAGAACTGCATCGTGGTTAATCAATATTTGCCCATACTCTTGCAAGACTGAACGACTGATGTCACTGTCGTCTGCAAACTCACGCATACGAGCCAAGAGCCAAGCCGGATATGGACTTGGATGATTTTCCACATCGACTAAGATTGTCAAATAATAGTGTCCATTCATCTTATAGAGTTCAGATGTTTCCATCTGGTAGTTAACCGTCTTTGCAAAAGCAACTAAGTCAGCAAGGCTTGCAAAGCGTAGGATATAGTAGATATAAGGTTCTTTCTTATTCTCCGTCTCCTTGTCTGCCTGCTCTTGCTCTTCTTCCTTTGCTTCGACCTGCTCTAGAGATTGGATGGCCTCAATATCGTCCTTGGTCTTATCTGCAATGCTCTTTTCCAAGGTTTTGAGAAATTCATCTGGCGACATTTGGGCTAATTCTTCCATGTCTGGTAGATCCGCCAAATCTTCAAAATCCAGATTTTGGTCAATCTTGGATTTGGTCACAAAGACGTCGACCTTGTCTGGTTTTGGCGTTACACGAAAACTCAGCATGCCACTATCCAAGAAATTGTCTGGCATCTCTAACTCATCTAAAATAGCATAGAAAAACTCTTCAGTTTTTTCCTGAGGAACGAGAAAGTCTGCAATCTCCATTCCTCGGTCCATCAAATCATCTAAAGTCATTGTGATTTTCAGTGTTGTATCACTAATTTGTTTCATCTTCATATCTAGTAACCTCATACTTTCAGTCTATCTATTATACTAGATTTTTACGATTTTATCAAAAGAATGAAGCGAGAATGTGATATAATACTAGATATGATTTTAGATTTAAGAAAGAAAGTTCAATGAAAAATATAAAAGTAAATGCCTTGGCCAGCTTGCTGGTCAATATTCTCAATATCGTTTTTCCACTGATAACCAATCCTTATCTGACGCGGATTCTCAGCAAATCCAACTACGGTTATTTCAATACAGCTAATACCTGGGCAAGTTTCGTTATTCCACTAGCTGCCTTTGGAATATACAACTACGGGATTCGAGCTATTAGTAAGGTCAAGGATGACAAGAATAAAATCAACTACGTCTTTTCTAAGTTGTTTTATATCTCGGTTTTCACCTCTCTCCTGACGACAGGTATCTACTTCCTCATTATCTTCTTTGACACCAGCATTGAGAATCTGAAAGTCCTGTACTACATCCTAGGGGCCCAAGCACTCTTCCAATTTCTCAATATCGAATGGATGAACGAGGCTTATGAAAACTATGCCTTCATCCTCTATAAAACATTAATTATTCGAATTACCATGCTGGTCGCTATCTTCGCCTTTGTTAAAACGGCAGATGATATCGTTCCTTATGCTATCGTTATGACAGCGACCACTATCCTCAACTACCTGCTCAGTTTTCTTTGGATTAAGAGAGAAGTTTCTTTTGTTAAGATTGGTTTCGTCGAATTAGCTAAAGCTTCTAAACCACTCTTTACTATGCTTCTCCTAGCAAACGCTAATATGCTTTATACCTTGCTAGATAGAATGTTTATCACCAAGGGACCGGATGAGAACTATATTTCCTACTATACAATTGCCTATAGTATCGTCATGTTGATTGCCAGTGTCTTGAGTGGAGCTATCAACGTCAGTATTCCACGCCTTGGCTACTATCTCGGTAAAAAGGATTACAAGTCCTATAATTATCTCGTGAATCAAGCGGCATCCTTATTCTATTTCCTTATGGTTCCAACTAGTATCGGGATCATGATATTGGGACGGTACGCAACTGTTATTTATTCTTCTGAAAAATATCTTGAAGCGGGTATCGTAACTAGCGTCTTCGCTTTTCGTACCATCATTTGGGCTATAGAGTTGATTCTTGGTAAACAGATTATCTTTATCAACGACCATGAAAATCGCTTAACTGCCTTCTACTTCCTTGGTGGTGGGGCTAATATACTATTAAATAGCATCTTGTATTTCAATAATATTTTTGCACCTGAGTATTACATCGCTACGACCATTATCGCAGAAACTATCGTTGTTTTACTTGAAATTCATTTTATCAAGAAACACCAACTGATTAGTTTAAAAGAAATTTTTATAACCTTAACACGTTATAGCATTATATCCCTTGGTTTTATCCCAATCTTCTATATTTTCAAGATGATTTTCCAAATCAATTCCTACACAGTAAACTTCAATATGATTCTCATGGTTCTTTCTACCGTAGCAACTTGTGGTATCTATTACCTCTTGACCCTCTTTATCACCAAAGACAAAACACTCCACTATGCACTGAACCTTGTACTTGCAAAATTAAAACGAAATTAAAAAATCCCCTACTGATAAATTAGTTGCCAGTAGGGGATTTCTTCTTTATTCGTTTTCTTTCTTTTCAGAAGCGTTGGCTTCTAGATTTGAATCTTGTTTAGGTTGTTCAACAATAGAGGAATTAGCTTCTTGTTTCTGTTCTGGCTTGACTGCATCGCTATTTACAGCAGCAACAGCCTGTTTCCAGATTCCTTCTTCGTTTACTTTGTAACCATCAGGTGTTGTTGCGTTCTTCAACAAAGAACCATTAGCTTGGAAATAGTACCAATTACCATCAAGCTGTTTCCAACCCGTTTGCATAGCTCCTGATTCATCAAAGTAATAATGATCACCATTTACTTTATGAAGGCCAACCAACATGATGCCATCTTCAGGATTTAGATAATACCAGACGCCTTTGTCTTTTATCCAACCAGTTTTCATGGCTCCATTTGATTCAAAGTAACGGTAATGATTATCAAACCATTTCCAGCCAGTTTGCATGGCTCCAGATTTGCTAAAGTAATATTGCTTACCATCTACTTGATGGAGGCCGACTAACATAACGCCTTCCTTACCTTCAAGATAATACCAGGCATCACCATCTTTCAACCAACCAGTTTGGAGTGCGCCCGACGTAGCGTAGTAATGCCAAGAATCATTTGACCACTGCCATCCAACTTGCATAGTACCTGCTGAGCTGAAGAAATAGTTCTTACCGTCAATCTCTTTAGATCCTACAGCCATGATACCTGTTTCTGGATCCAAATAATACCATGATTCTTTATCTTTCAACCAACCAGTTTTCATAGCACCTGAGTTCGTATAGAAGTGTCAGCTATTGTCTTGCCACTTCCATCCAGTCTGCATGGCACCACTAGCATTCAAATAGTAACGAACACCATTTATATCTTGTCTGCCAGTTAACATGATGCCATCTTTATCCAGATAATACCATGTTTCCTGATCCTTGACCCAGCCGGTTTTCATAGCTCCAGAACTTGCAAAATAGTTCCAGTGACCATCAACAAATGCCCAGCCAGTTTGCATGATACCTTCTTGATTAAAGTAGTATGTGCTTCCATTGATATTCTTTTTACCGATGGTCTTTAGCCCATCCTCATCATAGAAATACCAATTTGAATCAATCTTTTGCCATGTTGAAGGCTTACCTGCTGTTTGGAGTGCACCACTTTCGCTAAAGAACATCTTCTTGCCATTATAGACTTGATGTCCTGTTAGCATCTTCCCATCTGCCGCAAAGAGATACTTTTTCCCTCCAATTTCAGAGAGCTCGCTAAATCGTCTAGCACCATTTGATTGGATATAATACCAAGAGTCATCTAGTTTGAACCAACCACCAGTTTGCATTTTACCATTTTGGTTCAGATAGTAATCATTCCCTTTGGCATTTTCTCCCCAGTCGTCGTTAAGGTGAAGCCAGCGACCTGCTTGCATTTGTCCTTTTCCATTAAAGAAATAAGTGGCTCCGCCAATCTCTCTCCAGCCGATAGCCATTTCTCCGTCAGTCAAACGATATTTCCAATAACCATCTTCTTGATACCATTTTTCGTCAACTACAGGGATATTAGGGAAGGTATTTGAAACATTTGCAAATCCTTTATCGCTAATATCAAAAACGGTAGCGTCTTGAGTTTGGCTAGCAGCATGAAGAACCTGAATATTTTTCTTCTGAAGGTATTCTCTGGTTGAAGCAACATTAATATCTCCACCAGTTGTCTGAATAATCATTTTTGGTGATAAGTTTTCAAGGAAATTAATCGTATTTGAAATTGTCGCATCATAATGGTGGTTCCATTTCATCATATCAACCTTGCCGATAACTGGACCTAACTTATCTTCTGCTCCTTCGGCATTATCCAAATCTCCACCAAGATAGATTCTCTTTCCTGCCACAGTCACTACTGAAACAATGGAGTTGGAGTTATCATCTCGAACTTTTTTCAGATTCCCGTCAGCATCATATTCATTCTTATAGTTGTAGAGTTGGATATCCATATCACCTAATTTTAGATGGCTATCCTCATCTGAAATATTCTGGATAAGAGTAACTCCTCGTTTTTGAGCTGCTCTCAAAGCATTATCATAATTGAAAAGATTATCCCATAGTCCCCAGTTTGCTGTGATCCGATCATCTGAATATTTTTTCAAATAAAACTTACCGACCTGATATCGATTGAGTATTTCGTCTGCTCCACCAATATGGTCACTATGAACATGAGTTCCTATAATAAAATCTAATTTTTTTACACCTATTTGATCCAAGTGGCGAATCAATCGATCCTCCAATACTTGATAATTTCTCATGGAAATTCCCCAGCGGCTTGGATAGCGTGGGTCACTCCCATCAGGGAAGTCATAGTCTTCACCCATATCAATCAAAGCATAGTGACCATTGCTTTCCAGAAGGATGGCATCACTCCCAGATTTTGCTTTAGTATTTATGAAATGGATACGATTGCCCGAACCTGCAGAGATGGTATCTGCATCTACTCCTTGCGATAACTGAATCAGTAATAGAAAGAATGCGAGAACACTATAGCTGACTGATTTTAATAACCATTTATTTTTCACCTTGAAAACTCCTTTATCTTAACATTAAGCAACTTTTAAAAATCTAATCAATCCAATAATTTTTATCCCCTCCTGGGACTTGTTGCTCAATAGGTGGTGGAGTCATATAGTTTTCTCCAAATTCGTAGACAAGTATTTCATGGTATTTTCTCGGAACCTTGACCACAATGTTTTCATAAGGCATATCAATCAAATCATAGAGCCATTCTTTTTTTATACCATTTGGATAATAAGGGTCATAGATAGTACAAGTAAGATCTGTTGCTTGATCTACACTATACTTCAAAGCAAGGCTCTCTAATTTTTGATTCCATAGCTGTGGGGAAGTTAAGCGGAAAATAGCTGATCCCATATAACGAGGGAGGTTTTTAAGTCCACCATTCTCAGACTTGATCCCTTTAAAATTCAAAGAAGAAAGTCGAATGAAATATTTGTAGAGCTTCATTTTCTTACGGTCACTTTCCTCTGTGACGACACCATCATATGGAAAAATGTCAACGCAAGTTCCCAATACGACCGTTGGGTCTACGAGGTTAGCATCTCGACGAGTCCTTACATCATAGACTCTCATATAACTGTATGGATATCCCTTTGTTTCTCTGAATGAAATCAATTTGTAGTAGGGATGATTTTCATTTTGTAAAACCTTGTAAAGTTTTTCAAATTCATCACGCGCTAAGGAAATATCTGTATCATCATCCCAAGGGATAAATCCTTTATGGCGTACAGCTCCTAGTAAGGTTCCAAAATCAATAAAGTATTTGATTTGATGTTGTTCACAAAGATCATGTAGATACTTTAAAATATCCAATTCTACTTGCTTGATTTCTTCAAGAGTTAAAGTTCTTTCAGACATAGGTTCTATTCTCCTAAATTTGACTATATTTTTAAATGTTTCTTAATCCCAATCTCGTCATTTAGACCTTTTAACAATCTTCCATAATTTAAAATCATGATGAGATACTCTTTGTTCAACCGGTGGCAATTGCATATAGTCTCCGTAGTCTGAGGTCAAAATTTCATGATAATTTTTCGGAATGGTAAATTCCTTACCTTCAAATGTTCCAGTAGTAACTTGTTCCAGCCATTCACGTCTCCACACTGGTTTGTTCATATCCTTGTAGATAAGATAATCCACCTGCTCATAATCTGAAACTTTACGGGATTTTGCAAGCTCTTCAATCTGGGCAACGTATTTGTTCGTATTGGTGAAATAGAAAATAATAACTGACACATAGCGTAGCAGTGAATTCAGTACACTTTTCGTATTGGTAATGCCTTTAAAGGTGTAGCAACTCAATTGACGTTTCTTTATCAGTTTCGTCATCTTGTTTTTAAATTCTACGTCATCCTCGTAACCATCTACAGGGAAAATATCTACATAGATTCCCATATTCGAATCGATGCGAACATCTTCTTCTAGCAAGTAGGTAAGGTTATCCTGCACTTTCATGAAGGGATAAACATAGTTGAGATTGTTTTTATAAGACATGACCTCGTAACGTTCATCAGGGTTAGCGATAAGGTAGTCTTGCAATTTTTCATAATCCTCTCGTAACATGCAGATATCCATGTCATCATCCCAAGGGATAAATCCTTGATGGCGAACAGCACCAATTAGACTTCCATATGCTAAGAAATACTTGACCCCAATTTTCTGACAAACTTCATGAATATACTCCATGATTCCAAGTTCCATCTCTTGAATTTCATTGACATCTGTTACTTCTTGGTACCGAACTCCTTCATCCCGTTTGCAGACTACGAGTCCATAGCCAATCGCTAGCCAGAAGATGATATTAATAAAGTTGGTTGAATACATAATCTGACTTTCAAATAATTGGCCAAACAAGATACCGAAGAAAAGAATCATGATCAATTTATCAGTATTTTTCTTGGAAACAATCAAATACGTTAAAAAGCGCTTGATGACATAAGCCAGTACAAGAAGGAAGGATACCAAACCTAGAACTCCCGAACTGACAAATATGGTCACAAAAATGTTATGGAAATTCCCACCGATAAGGGAGTTTTGAATCTCAAATTTACTGAAATATTCTGTGTAGTAATCTGGAACATTGCGTACACCATAACCAAAAATTGGTTTGGCACTTCCCATCTTGATGGCATTTTTCCAGATATAGGTTCTACCACTTGGTGTTGTTTCGATCAGATGGAGCTCACCGTTCTTCTTAGTGACAGACGAATCTGTCTCAGCATAGGATTGTCCTTTGTTTAAATCTAAGACAGTCGCAGTTTCAGATGAGATATAGATTGAAGTTACATAGCTTAATCCAATATTAGTTGCAGTAATCAGCAAACCAGCAACTATAAAAGTGAGGAATCGTTTAACGATACTCCCTCTAGTAGCAAAGAAACTATAGAGTCCAATCATGAGAAGTAAAGAAAGTAAGGCTCCTCGACTTTGCATCGTAGCGAAGTAAACGAATTGAATCACATTGTTCAGTTTAAGATAAACAGAATATTTACTTCCTTTATGGATCAAATACATAGCCAAAATAATGCTAATGTATGAAAATATCGCACTAGCATTTGGATTGACAATCCCCCACAGACGGCCGTTCATGACACCATAGTAATAAGATTGTTCACCAATCTTAAATAGGATGAGGACTCTACTTATCAATAAACCAAACGCAAAAATTGCTGAAGAAAAAGATACAATTTGAACCGTATAGGCAATCCAGTCAAATAATTTTTTAAGTTGCCCTGATTGTAACATGGTAAATAATAAAACATAGGTTACCATGAAGAGAATTTCAATCACATTTCCAATCAGATGTCCAGAGCGATTGAAAATAGCTGATAGCAGATGACTTCCAGCTAATAGTCCAAATAAGGATAGAAATTTACGATCTGCTGTGATTTCTTTCCACTTAAACAATAAGGTATAGCAAATATAAAGCACTACAATTGCTGATAATCCCTTGTAGAGGGGATTTGCTATCTTATAAACCAGTGAACTCATACTTAAAATCGAAATGAAAACAAATAGATACGCAATCCATAGTTTTGATTTTTCAAAGTATTCATCCATTTTTGAAAAATTCATTTTCAACTCCTTCTCATGATATTAGTTTTTTAATCCAACAATTTTCTTATATAGCCATGGAGAAATGACAAGTGAAAGGATCGCTACCTTGCGAAAAGTGGTGAAATAAGCATCTTTCCATATTTCGCGTCGGTGCTGAACAATCCAAGTCCTCAGCTCGGCTTTCTCCTTTTGATACTCTTCACGTGAAGTAAAGATAATTTTATCGTAAACTGTGATGTACGACCAACATTCTCTGTTTATTAATTCGTATTTTAAATTAGGGAAGGCTTGTGAAACTTGAGCAATTATTTGCTTATAAACTTCTATTGTGTCAAATACATGTCGATTAACAGATGTTGTTGCACTTCCCTCACGATGATCATAATAATAAACAGGTTTGTCAATAAATACGCAACTGCATCTTGTCTTTAGTAGCAATTCAGTTAAAAACAAGGCATCTTCAGCTAGGTGATAATTGGTATTAAACTTTTCATCCGCAAGCAGGTCTCTCTTAAACAGTTTTGCGACTGGAAAAAATGATGTTCTGGTAGTCATCAGTAGTTCCTTCATGGTTTCTTCTGTTGACCAGAGTTCTGTTTTTCCTGAATATGAAGGTAGGTCTGTTACAATTCCGTTTTTGATATGGTGCAGAGGAGCAATTACAAAGCCTACATTCAACCCTTCAGCTGCACTTGCTAAAGTAGCTAGGTAATCTTGGGTAACGAAATCATCGCTATCAATAAAGGTAACCCAAGAACCCGTTGCTAGCTGAATTCCCATATTTCTAGCATTTGAAACACCAGCATTTTCGATATGATAAACCTTGATATTCTCATACTGAGACGCTAAGTGATCACAGATCTGTCCACTGGAATCAGTAGAACCATCATTGATTAGGATTAACTCAAAATGGGCATAAGTCTGTTGAAGAATCGACTCCACACATCGCTCCAGATAAGCCTCTACATTGTAAACTGGAACGATAACGCTTATTTTTTCTCCCATCATGCTCCATATTCTCCCTTATACTCTGTGTAGCTCTTGTCCATGTCTGCTATAATAGCATCATGATGCGGTACTTGTTTGTCCGCTGGTGGCGGTGTCATATAGTCCCCAAAAGCAGTGCTGAGATAAGCATCGTAGCCAACTGGAATAGGCATCTCAGTTCCTTCAAATGGCAAGAAAAGATTGTCTTCAAAGGATGCGATTGGGTATTTGTTTCGCATGTAGCCGGGACCTGAGCATAATTCCGTAATTCCATCGCACTCAGCCAGACCATACTTGGTCATTTCTTTTTCAGCTTTTTTCCAAATGCGATAACGTAGAGATTTTGGAGTCAGGCCGAGTAAGATACGACTTCCCCATTTCACGACTGCACCATGCTTTTCTGGGATAGTTTGCGCACAAAAGAGTGAATAAATCAAGGCCCAACGAACCTGTTTCTTACGCTCAGCTGGATTTTTAGGATAATAATCCAATGGTAAAACATCCAAGGCCAAACCGTGTGGCAAATCCAAATCCTTCTGATAAGGCTTGATACAAGTAGTTTCCTTGTCACGAATGGTAATAAAAAGGTTACGGTCTACAAAATCTTTATTACTCTTTGACAAGAAATAACGCTCGTCTGCATAACGTGGCCACAGTTCTGCTAATTTTTCATAGTCCTTACGCGGCATGAAAAAGTCCAAATCATCATCCCAAGGAATGAAGCCCTTATTACGAAGGGCGCCAATGGCTCCTCCACCACAGAGATAGCACAACAAATCATGTTCTTTACAAAATGCGACGAAATATTCAGCCATTTCCAGACTACGAGCCTGAATCGCTTTCAAATCACTCATGTCTCTCCTCTTCTGTCCAATAACGAGTTATATCGTTTTATTATACCATAAAAAAGCCCTAAAAATCCATCAGATACTAAGAAAAATCAAAGCCTAAACCACTTTTTCACTAGTGATTCAAACTTTGATTTTTTTATAGTATTCTATCTCATTCCCATTTGGGCGAGTTTGGTTTGGTATTTATTTTGATCAACTAGAAGTCCTTGTCCACCATAGATATCATAAGCGTCTACCCAGTCACCAAGTTCTGGGACGGTGAGTCTTTCAATGCCATTTTGAGCACCTTCTAGGACAGATAAGCCATTGGTCAACAAGAAGCTATATGGTAGATTTGTTGATGTCATGCCAAAGACTTTTCCAAGTGCCTCTGACCCCGTAAAGAGCTTGGTTGGATCTTTGATTTGCTCAAGAACAGCTGACATGACTTGTTGCTGACGTTTGGTACGGCCATAGTCTCCCTCATCATCATCACGGAAGCGAGCATAGTTCAGCAAGGTGGAGCCATTCATTTGCTGTTTTCCAACTTTGATAGTTTGAGTTGGGGACTCTGTCTCTGTTGCATGAAGGTCATCTCCGACTGTGGCTTCTGTCAGAGGTTGACCATTCAATGTTGAGAATTGAGCATCAATCGTTACTCCGTCAGGGAAGAGGGTATCAATAGCTGTTGCAAAGGCCTGGAAGTCGACCAGGGCATAGTACTTAATATCCAAATCAAAGTTGTCTTTTAGAACCTTGCGGACCATTTCAGCCCCCTTTTGCCCTTCTTGTTCCCCAAGTTCATAAGCAACATTTAGTTTGTTATCCGTTTGTTTCTGGCCATTTACAATCTTACTGTACCCGTCGATATAAACTAAGTTGTCACGCATAAAGCTGACTAGTTTGATCTTCTTATCCGATCCACTGACATTCAGTACCATGATCGTGTCGGTACGAGTCTCCGCACTATTTTGACCGATACGGCCATCTGTCCCCATGACTAAAATATTCACACCATCTTTGGTATCCTGACCGTTAAAGACCTCTACTTGAGCTGCCTTGGCGTCAGCTGGCTTATTTGTTGGATTGGCTGCTGACTGGAACCCTCGAAGAAACATGAAAATCATCCCTGCAAGCACACAGGTAATCAACAGCAAGAACCAAGTCAATATTCGTTTGAAGCGAATTCTTCTTTTTTTCTTTTTGACTTTAGGTTGAGGAGTTACCTTTTCACGTTTCTTAGATCGACTTCTACTGCCATAAGTCGGAAGATCAATATCTCTACCCCAAGATTCTTCTTTTTCTTCTTGGTAGAAATGGTGAACTTCAGACTTGGGACCTGCCATTTTCTGTTGCAGATAGTCAAACTCCCTCCGTTCACGGTCGTTGAGGTAATGGATATTTTTGAAGAGATAGTCATAACGTAACTGCTCGTGATGACTTAAAGGATTTTCTTTGCTCATTGACTCTCCTTTTCTATATCAGTTATGGTAAAAATCGGGTAGGTTCCCAGGATCTTGTGCTGGATTCCAATAGCTTCTAGTTCTTGTCTTGCAAAATGAACCAGTTCTTTGTCACTATAGTCTACATCGATAATGAAAAAGTATTCTCCCAAGGCTGTTTTAAGGGGGCGACTTTCAATCTTTGTTAAGTCAATCCCTCTCCAAGCAAAGGTCGAAAGTGCCTTGTAAAGAGCACCAGGTAGGTTGTCTGGTAAGGTCAAGGCCAAACTCATTTTTTCAGCTTGTGAGTTCAAAGGAATCTTCGGTATCTCTGCCCCTAACACCCAAAAACGTGTGAAATTGGCTTCCATTTCCTGAATATCCTCTGCAATCAATTCCAAGCCATATTCTTCAGCTGAACTTTTAGGAGCAATAGCTGCATAAGGCTGATCTGGATGTTCTGAAATAAATCGAGCTGCATAGGCGGTACTGGCTGTTACCTCAATTTTAGCCTCTGGATAGTGTTTGTCGATGAATTTCTTTCCTTGAGCCAGAGCCTGAGGATGAGAAAAAATTTTCTCAATTTTTGACTGACCTGGAACCACCATCAACTGCTGGTGAATGGGCTGAACGATTTCTGCAACTGCTTGGATGCGAGCCTGATGAAAAAGATAATCCAAACTTTCATGAACGCTACCCTCAATAGAGTTTTCAACTGGTACAACAGAATAGTCCACTAAGCCTTGCTCATAGGCCTTGATAACATCTGTGATATTGGCAAAAGCCTGCAATTCCTCTTTGGGAAAGGCTGTCTGCACAACATGATGCGAAAAAGATCCCTTGGGACCTAGATAGGCAATTTTCATCTCAGTTCCTCTATAATTTCCTCTGGGCTTAACTTGGTCACATCCAGAACCCGACTGGCTACTTCCTCATACCAAGCTTGTCTTTCATGGAAAATAGCTGCTAGTTCTTCCTTACTATTATTTAGAAACAGCGGGCGCTGATTGTCCTTATCAGCTGCGATACGTTGGTAGAGGGTTTCAAAATCTGCTTTTAGGTAGATGTTATCAGGATTGGTTTTGAGCAAGTCACGATTTCGCTGAGAAATGACAACTCCTCCGCCAGTTGACACAACTCGGTCCGTTTTTAGTAAGTCAGCTAGGACTTCTGACTCTACTTGACGAAAGGCCACTTCTCCTTTTTCAGCGAAGAAATTCGCAATGGACATGCCTAAACGTTCCTCGATTAAGGCATCCATATCGATGTAGTCTGGGTCCAATCCTCTAGCGATTGTCGACTTGCCTGCCCCCATAAATCCGAGTAATACCTTAGCCATGAATCAAGCTCTCCAAATCATCAAAGAAGCTAGGATAGCTGGTATTGATGGCTTCAGCACGATCAAGTTCCACTTCTCCATCCGCAACCAAGAGGGCTGCGATGGCTGTCATCATTCCGATTCGATGGTCACCAAACGTATTGACTCTAGCGCCATGAAGGATTGATTTCCCTTTGATAACCATTCCATCTGTAGTAGGTGTGATATCCGCCCCCATGCTATTTAAGGCATCTGCCACCACTTGAATGCGGTCGGTTTCCTTGACCTTGAGTTCCTCAGCATCCTTAATGACTGTTTCACCTTGCGCTTGGGTCGCTAGAAGGGCAATAATAGGCAATTCATCAATCAAGCGGGGAATCAAGGCTCCACCAATCTCTGTTCCTTTCAGGTCTGAAGACTCGACAGTCAGGGTTGCTGATTTAGCAACTGGGTCAATTTCAGTTATTTCCAATCTTCCTCCCATGGCACGAATGACATCAATAATACCAGTACGCGTTTCGTTGATGCCCACATTCTGCAGCACCACACGAGAGTTTGGAACAATCAAACCTGCGACCAACCAAAAGGCTGCACTGGAAATATCTCCTGGAACAACTACCTTTTGTCCGGTCAGTTTTTGTGGTCCTTGAACTATGATTTTCTTGCCATCCACACTTAAATGGCCACCAAATTGCTGTAGCATATCTTCGGTGTGGTTGCGAGTGCATTCTTTCTCGATAATAACGGACTCCCCCTGAGCCTGCAAGGCTGCAAATATCAAGGCAGACTTGACTTGAGCAGAGGCGATTGGCAACTCATAGTGAATCGGTTTTAAATTTTTCGTCCCTTTTAGGCGAAGAGGGGGCAGATCTCGCTCAGTTTGCCCTGAGATGCTAACGCCCATTTTTTTCAGTGGAATCGTCACGCGATCCATAGGACGTTTGGAAAGACTATCATCTCCGAACATTTCAACTTCAAAATCTGCACCAGCAAGGACACCTGAAATCAGGCGAATCGAGGTTCCAGAGTTCCCCATATCCAAGGCGTTTTGCGGCGCTTTTAAGCCATCCATGCCTACACCTTGAATCGTAATCACACCGTCTTTATCTTCTATCTCAACACCAAGGTCACGAAAGACCTGCATGGTTGAAAGCACATCCTCTCCACGCAGAATATCATAAACCTTAGTCTCGCCTTCAGCCAAACTTCCAAAAATAATCGAACGGTGGCTGATAGACTTGTCACCTGGAACCCGGATACTGCCATGTAAGTGGTGAATGTTTGTTTTTAGTTTCATAGTTGACCTCATACTTGCAATACTTTTTCTTATTTTATCACAAAAAAGCCAGAAATTCCTGAAATTTCTGGCTTTTATACAGATAAAATACTATTTCAATAATTCTGAAACAGGTTCAAAGACAATTTTTTCAATGTCTGAAAGGTAAATGGACAATTGTTGCTGTTTGGCAAAGAAATCTGACAAAAGAGCGTTCTCTTGGATTTGCTTACTGAAAGACTGCATCTTTTCTTGGAAAGAGGCGTCTGGCATTTGTCCTGTTTGCGCCATGACTTGGATTTCTTGTTGGAAAGCAAGGTAGTCTGCAAAAATCTTGCTGGCTTGATTATCTGCTTGGATGGCATCTTTTGCTGCCTTGACCGCCTTGTATTCTGGTAATTCACGCAGCCCGCGACTGAGTTCATTTGCACTATCGTAAATATTTGACATGATTTTCTCCTTATTTGATGACAACTGTGTAGTCTGTATTTTCTGTAATTAAGCGCTCAGCACGTTCTAAGTCTTGAGCATTTTTAAAGGAAATTTGGAGAATCCCGTGAACATCCTCACGGTTTTCTTCGTTGATGTGGATATTAACCAAAGAAGTCCCACGAAGTAATTCCAAAATCCGCAAGATAACATCTTCTTCATCGGGAACATCGACATAGAGGTCATAAGAACTGTCCACACCACCACGCTTATGGATTTCCATAGCCTGCCGTTGCGCACGCGCTTGGTTGAAAAAGTTCCAGATTTGCTCTTCATCTCCCTTGCTGATGGCTTGTCCAACCTCATCTAGGCGCTCCTTGAAATCCGCAATTCGATCCAGAATAGTTTCACGATTGGACAATAGAATAGAAGTCCACATACCTGGCTCGCTTTCCGCAATGCGGGTCATATCTCGAAAACCACCCGCCGCAAAGCGCCTTGCCATCTCATGTTCTTGAGCATAAACTGCCGTCTGCTCCATAAGGCTGGAAGCCAGAATATGAGGAAAATGGCTAATCTGAGAAGTCACCCGATCATGCTCCTTGGCATCAATCTCGATAAAACGAGCGTGAAGGCCTGAAAGCAGACCCTTCATTTCCTCAAGTGTGTCAGGACTTGTCAGGCTCGAAGGTGTGAAGATATAATAGGCATTTTCAAAGAGATTAACATCCGCAGAGGCAGCCCCTGTCTTGTGGCTACCAGCCATGGGATGGGCCCCGACAAAGCGAATAGGCTTGCTAGCCAAATACTGCTCTGCCGCATCAACGATGGCTGACTTGGTCGAGCCCGCATCCGAGATAATGACGCCTTCTTTCAAGTTCAAACCTGCCAACTCCTGAATAAAAGCAATGGTCTGCTTGATTGGCAAGGTCAAGATGATGACATCTGCCAGAGGAGCAAAACTGGCAAAATCATCCGTCGCACGGTCAATCATCCCCCGCTCCAAGGCAATATCTCTAGAAGCCTGACTGCGATTATAACCTAGAATTTCATAATCAGGATGATCGCGTTTGATACCAAGCGCCATCGAGGCACCAATCAAACCGAGACCTGCGATATAGATGGTTTTTGCCATAGGAACTCCTTAATAGTTCTTTGTATACTCACGGTGTTTGGTTACCGCTTCTTTTAATTCCTCTAGGTTGTCCGATGAAAATTTTTCAAGGATTTCTTGCGCCAGAACCGTTGCTACAACAGCTTCCATGACTACCCCAGCTGCTGGCAGAGCGGTCGGATCACTTCTCTCCACGGTTGCCTTGTAAGGTTCGTGGGTTTCGATATCCACACTCATAAGTGGTTTGTAAAGAGTGGGAATGGGTTTCATAACTCCACGAACAACAATTGGTTGCCCATTGGTCATACCACCTTCAAAACCACCTAGATTATTGGTACGACGAGTATAGCCGTCTTCTTTAGACCAGAGAATTTCATCCATAACTTGGCTGCCTTTGCGGTAACCAGCTTCAAATCCAAGACCAAATTCCACCCCTTTAAAGGCATTGATAGAAACAACTGCTTGGGCCAATCGCGCATCCAATTTTCTGTCCCATTGGACATAGGAGCCAAGGCCAACTGGAACGCCTCCGACGACTGTCTCTACAACCCCACCGATGGTATCACCGTCACGTTTGATTTGGTCAATATAGTCCTTGATTTCCTGTTCCCGCTCTTGGTTGACAATAGAAACTTCAGACTGGGCAGCTCGTTCCTTAATCTCAGCCACTGTCAGATTTTCAGGTACATCGATTTCCTTGCCACCAAAGACCACGACATGGTTGGCAATCTCCATATTTAGCTCAGCCAAAAGTCGTTTGGCTACTGCCCCAACAGCCACTCGCATGGTGGTTTCACGGGCAGATGACCTCTCCAAGGAATTTCGCAAATCATCAAAACGGTACTTAATGCCCCCAACTAAATCGGCATGACCTGGGCGAGGATGGGTAATTTTTCTCTTGCTTTTAAGGCGGTCTTCAATGTCCTCAGCAGACATGATATCCAGCCATTTTTGGTGGTCCTTATTGATGACATCCATGGTAATAGGTGCCCCTGTCGTCTTCCCGTGACGAACGCCCGAAGTAAAGACAACCTGGTCACTCTCAATCTTCATACGGCCACCACGACCGTAGCCACCCTGACGGCGTTTAAGGTCTCCATTAATATCCTCTGCTGTCAAAGGAAGTCCAGCTGGAATTCCTTCAATAATAGCCGTCAAACGGGGGCCGTGTGATTCTCCTGCAGTTAAATATCTCATACGTTCTCCTTATTTTACCAAGTAGTCTTTCATCTCTTCCAGAGAAACTGGGTGAATGGTCGCTGAACCAAGCTCTGGAACTAAGACCAATTTCAAGGTGTTTCCACGCGCTTTTTTATCATGAGTCAAAGCTTGATAAAGTTTGTCAACATCCCAGTTTTCATAATCAACAGGCAAGCCAAATTTCTGGCACATCTCTGTAATGGACTGGGTTATTCCTTCTGGCATGAGGCCTTTTCCCTCAGCAACCTTGGAAATCTGAACCATGCCCATAGCCACAGCTTCTCCATGCATGACCTTGCCATAACCGGCAGTTGCTTCAATAGCATGACCAATAGTGTGCCCAAAATTGAGGTAAAGACGAACACCGTTATCCAACTCATCTTCGACCACCATCTTGCGCTTAACCTGACAAGAATGTTCAATCAAAGTCTCTGCATGTTCCAAAATGCTCTCTACAGAACCATCTAGCTCCATCAAGAGAGCCCACAGTTCTGGATCCTCAATCAAGCCGTACTTGATAACCTCGCCCATCCCCTCAATCAGCTCTCTTTTTCCAAGCGTTTCTAGGACAAGCGGGTCAATCAGAACCCCATCTGGTTGGGCAAAAGTTCCCACCATATTTTTAGCAAAAGGAGTATTGACACCCGTCTTTCCACCAATAGACGAATCAACCTGGGCTGTCAAACTAGTCGGAATCTGAACAAAGTGAATGCCCCGCATATAGGTAGAGGCTACAAAACCAGCTAGGTCCCCAACGACACCACCACCAAGAGCCACGATCCCATCGCTACGAGTCAACCCCTGCTTGACTAGAAATTCATAGACTTTCTGAACAGTTGTTAAATTTTTTCGTTCTTCGCCTTCTAAAAAGTCAAAAACAGCTACCTGAAAACCAGCATCTTCTAGGCTGAGTTTAATCTTCTCTGCATAGAGAGAAGCTACATGGTTATCGGTTACAATGACCACTTTTTGAGGTTGCCAGAGTTCTCGCAACCATTGACCAGCCTGAGCCAGACAACCTTTTTCAATCTGAATATCATAAGGATGATGCGGAATATCGATTCTGATTTTCATAGGAGGGTCTCCTTTTCACTATTTATATTTTTCTGTTAAGGACTGCCAAATTTCTTCTGTCGGCATTTCTTTACCTGTCCACAGTTGAAAAGCTTCAGCAGCTTGATAGAGCAACATTCCCAGACCATTGACGGCTGGATTGCCCTGACTTCTAGCCCATTTCAAAAAGGGCGTTTCAAAGGGTTGGTAAATGATATCTGCGACCAAGATATCTTCAGGTAAGACTATACTTGTCGGAACTGGGGACGACTGGCCATCCATGCCCACACTGGTGGCATTGACTAGTAAGTGCGAATCAGCAATCTTTTCTTGCAGGTCAGAAAGATCTTCTAAAGCATACAAGTCCACTTTAAAGCCGGTTTGCTCCTGCAACTTGTCTAGGTAAGGTCTTGTTTTTTCCATGGAAACTGAACGAACAAAGACTGAAATTTGACTGACGCCATCCAAAATAGCTTGCGCCAAGATTGATTTGGCCGCGCCCCCTGCTCCCAGAATGGTCATTTTCTTATCCGAGATTGTAAAAGAAGGCAAGCTCTTAAAGAATCCCTTGCCATCTGTATTATATCCAATTAACGTTCCGTCTTGATTAACAACTGTGTTGACTGCCCCAATCAAACAAGCTTCATCACTCAACTCATCCAGATAAGGAATCACTTGCTCCTTGTAAGGCATGGAGAGATTAATCCCAAACATCTGGTAACGGCGAATATTGGCGACTGTTTCTGCCAAGTCACCCGCTTCAATCTCCCAAGCCACATAGACACCATTGGTAGCTGTCGCCTCAAAGGCCCTATTATGGATGAAGGGTGAAATAGAGTGTTTGATGGGATTTGCAACGACAGCCGCCATACGTGTGTAGCCATCAAGCTTCATCCAAAATCTCCCTGATTTTCTTCATGTTTGGTAGAGAAATCTGACCTGGGGCACTCGCTTCATCCAGACTAGTAAATGACCAACTTGAACCCGTCACATCTGAAGTGATACGAGATACCTTGCCCATTTTCCCCATGGAAATGGTCACGTACTCTTGCTCAGGATTGAGTGTTTTAAATCCTCGTGTGTAGTTCATCAAGTCTAAAACATCCTGCTCCGTATGGGCCATGACAGATACCTTGACCACTTTTGGAGAAAGACTGGTCAACTCAGACAAAATCTCCATCATGTTTTCAGGTGTCTCAAGGAAATTATGATAACTCAAAACAAGATTTGGAAAATCCAACATTTCCTCAAATACATCCTTGTAGCTGAAATACTCGAAATCTACATAATCCGGCTGATAGAGCTGAGTAACCTCCTTGATGATTTGAACATACTCCTCAGAAGACAGTTCGATTTCTCCTCCCTCAGAGCGAGTCCGAAGGGTAAAGACAAGTTCGCGTCCTGCAAATTTCTCAAAGATAGCGGGTGCTACCTGTAAAATAGCGTCCTTTGTAAGAAAGTCCGCACGCCACTCAATGATATCGGCATCTTCATACCTAGTAGCATCCAGTTCTTGCGCTTCTTCTAAACTTCTTGGCATTACTGAAACGATTAATTTCATCTACTAACCTTCATACTAATCACCTTGAGGTAATTACTGCTTTCATCTTTTTTATTATAGGCAAAGTCTGCTGGAAGACCATATTGGTTCAAGATCTGATACCTTCTTCCTGCAAAACCTTTATCAATTTGTTCTGTAAATTTCTGGCGGGAAACATTGGCAGCATTGGTACTGGCAATGATAATCCCTCCCGGATTTAAAATCTCTAGACTTTGGGAAATCAACTTGTGATAGTTCTTAGCTACAGAGAATGTTTGTTTTTTATTGCGGGCAAAGCTCGGCGGATCAAGCACAATCACATCATAGGTCAAGCCTTTTCGCTTGGCATACTTGAAGTACTCAAAGACATCCATGACGATAAAACGATGATTATCCGTGCTGAGCCCATTTGCCTGAAAATGAGCTTCTGACAGCTCTCTAGACCTTTTGGCCAAGTCGACAGAAGTCGTCTCACTAGCGCCTCCCATAGCTGCAGCAACAGAAAAGGCAGCCGTATAGGAAAACATATTGAGCAAGGATTTGCCCATGGCTAGACCGTCAACCAGACTCCCACGAACCTCATGCTGGTCCAGGAAAATCCCTGTCATCAAACCATCATTCATAAAGACTTGATAGAGCACGCCATTCTCAAGAACAGTAAAATAGTCTGGCGCTTCCTCACCATAAACAGAGGCAGACTCGTAGTCTAGACCTTTAAAACGAATCTTTTCATAAGCTCCCAAGACCTCAGGAAAAACTTCCTTAAAAGCCTTTACGATCAGCTCACGAATCTGGTAAACAAAGGAGTTGTACCAAGAAAAAACAGCATAATCTCCATAGAGATCAACAGTCAGACCACCAAAACCATCCCCCTCTTGGTTAAAAAGGCGAAAAGCAGTGGTCAAGTCATCCTGATGATAAGGCTTTCTAGCTTCCTTGGCCTTACGAAACAGAATTTCAAAAAAGGCTTGATTGAAACGAACCTTTTCCTTGCTGATGAACCAACCGATTCCCTTGTTCTGCTGAGAAAGATAGGCACTCCCTAAAAACCTTCCGTCTTGACTAAGAACTTCTACTGCCTGATCCGTCAGTTCAATATCTGTTAAATCACTTGCTTCCAAAAGAACTAGACCCTTAGCTAGCTTTTTTTCAACACGTCTGCTGACCCTGATTCTATTCATAGCTACTATTATAACAAATTTTGTGACAATTCTCAAAAAAGAAACCGTTTAACCAGTTGTACTTTAGTTTACTGAGTGTCATTTTTGTTCAAATAAGTTTATGCCATTTACTTTTTCACCAAAACATCCTTTCCCTTATAATGGAAAGAGAGATTTTAATCGATAAAAATAGACAATTTCAGAAATGAGTATAGAATCTTGCGCAAACGTTTGCCTAGTTCTAAACTTTATGGTAGAATAAAACTCAACATTGACAAGTAAGAGGAAACATCATGCAAAATCAAACACTCATGCAATACTTTGAATGGTATCTGCCTCACGACGGCCAACACTGGGCTCGACTGACAAATGACGCAGAGCACCTAGCAAACCTTGGTATCAGCCATGTCTGGATGCCACCTGCCTTCAAGGCAACCAACGAAAAAGATGTCGGCTATGGTGTTTACGATCTTTTTGACCTAGGCGAATTTCACCAAAAAGGAACTGTCCGTACCAAGTATGGGTTTAAAGAAGACTATCTTCAAGCCATTCAAGCCCTAAAAGCACAGGGAATTCAACCTATGGCCGATGTGGTGCTCAATCACAAGGCTGCTGCCGATCATATGGAAGCCTTTCAGGTTATTGAAGTGGACCCTGAGGATCGTACCGTTCAACTAAGCGAGCCCTTTACTATCAATGGCTGGACTCACTTTACTTTCGATGGTCGCCAAGATACCTACAATGACTTCCACTGGCACTGGTACCACTTCACAGGTACAGACTACGATGCCAAACGCCGTAAGTCTGGTATTTACCTGATCCAAGGAGACAATAAAGGTTGGGCAAATGAGGAATTGGTCGATAACGAAAACGGTAACTACGACTACCTCATGTATGCCGACCTAGACTTTAAGCATCCTGAAGTCATCCAAAACATCTATGACTGGGCTGACTGGTTCATGGAAACGACTGGTGTAGCTGGTTTCCGCTTGGATGCCGTTAAGCACATCGACTCCTTCTTTATGGGCAATTTCATCCGTGATATGAAGGAAAAATACGGTCAAGATTTCTATGTTTTTGGTGAATTTTGGAATCCAGACAAGGAAGCCAATCTAGACTATCTCGAGAAAACAGAAGAACGCTTTGATCTTGTCGATGTTCGTCTCCACCAGAACCTCTTTGAAGCCAGTCAAGCTGGAGCAAGTTACGACCTTCGTAACATTTTCACAGATAGCTTGGTTGAACTCAAGCCTGACAAAGCAGTCACTTTCGTTGACAACCATGATACCCAACGAGGACAAGCCCTTGAGTCTACTGTTGAAGAATGGTTCAAGCCAGCAGCCTATGCCCTCATTCTATTACGCCAAGATGGTCTTCCATGTGTCTTTTACGGAGACTATTACGGCATTTCAGGGCAATTTGCTCAACAAGATTTCAGAGAAGTTCTTGACCGTCTCCTAGCCATCCGAAAAGACAGGGCATATGGGGAGCAAACAGACTACTTTGACGATGCCAACTGTATCGGTTGGGTTCGTTCAGGTGCTGAACATCAATCTCCAATCGCTGTCCTCATCTCAAATGACCAAGAAAACAGCAAATCTATGTTTGTCGGGCAAGAATGGGCTGACCAAACCTTTGTTGACCTCCTTGAAAATCATCCAGCACAAGTTACAATCAACGCTGAAGGTTATGGAGAATTTCCAGTAGCAGCGGGTTCAGTCAGTGTTTGGGCAACAAAATAAACCTATCAGTTACAAGCCAGATCCAACCGGATTTGGCTTTTTAAGTAGGCAAAAAGACCTACCCAAATGGATAGATCTTTATTGTCTTACAATTTACCTGCTACTGCATCCAAGAGTTCTTGAATTTTCGCTTGGTTGCTTCCTCCTGCCATAGCCATGTCTGGTTTACCACCACCACGTCCATCGACGATTGGAGCCAATTCTTTAACCAAGTTTCCTGCGTGTACATCTTTAGTCTTGCTTGCTACGAGGACATTGACCTTGTAACCAATAGCGGCAACTAGGACAAGCACATCAGAGTAGTCTTTTTGTTTCCAGTTATCCGCAAAGGTACGAAGGGCACTTGCATCTGATACAGAAACTTGGCTTGCAATGTAACGGTGTCCGTTGACTTCCTTCACATCCTTAAAGACATCACCTGCCGCTGCAGCTGCTGCTTTTTCCTTCAATTCTGCATTTTCTTTTTGCAATTGACGGAGTTGCTCTTGAAGGCCTTCAACCTTGTGAGGTACTTCCTTGAGTTGAGGTGCTTTAAGAGTTGATGCAACAGCTTTCAGAGCGTCTTCTTGTTCACGGTAGGCTTCAAAGGCTTCTTTACCAGTCACTGCCAAGATACGACGAGTTCCTGAACCAATCCCTTCTTCTTTGACAATCTTGAAGAGACCGATTTCAGAAGTATTGCCAACGTGGGTACCACCACAGAGTTCCACTGAGTAGTCACCGATGGTCACAACACGAACTTCCTTACCGTATTTCTCACCAAAGAGGGCCATAGCTCCCATTTCTTTAGCCGTGTCAATATCTGTCTCAACAGTTTCTACAGCAATTGCTTCCCAAATTTTCTCATTAACTTGCTGTTCAATGGCGCGCAACTCTTCAGGAGTCACAGCTTGGAAGTGAGTAAAGTCAAAGCGAAGAAATTCTACTTCGTTCAGAGATCCTGCTTGTGTCGCATGGTGGCCAAGGATATTGTGAAGAGCCGCATGGAGCAAGTGAGTCGCTGTGTGGTTTTTCATGACACGGTGACGGCGATTAGTATCGATTGCCAAGGTATATTCTTGATTCAAAGCAAGTGGTGCAAGAACTTCGACAGTATGAAGAGCTTGTCCGTTTGGTGCTTTTTGCACGTCCGTTACAGTCGCTACGACATTTCCTTTAGCATCCAAGATTTGACCGTGGTCAGCTACTTGTCCACCCATTTCAGCGTAGAATGGAGTCTCTGCAAAGATAAGAGAGGCAGTTCCTTCAGATACAGCTTCTACTTCAGCATTGTCCGCTACGATAGCCACCAACTTAGAAGGCAATTGGCTGGCATTGTAGTTGAAGACACTTTCCACTGTAATGTTTTGAAGGGTTTCATTTTGCATTCCCATTGAGCCACCTTTGACAGCTGACGCACGCGCACGTTCTTGCTGCTCTTTCATGGCTGCTTCAAAACCTTCACGGTCTACAGTCATCCCAGCTTCTTCAGCGATTTCTTCTGTCAATTCAACTGGGAATCCGTATGTATCGTAGAGTTTGAAGACATCTTGCCCAGCGATAACAGATTGACCTTTTTCTTTCAAGTCAGCTACGATGCCTTGGGCAAAGTGTTGACCTGAATGAAGGGTACGGGCAAATGACTCTTCTTCGCTCTTAACGATTTTTTCGATAAAGTCACGTTTTTCAAGCACTTCTGGGTAGTAGCTTTCCATGATTTTTCCAACAGTTGGAACGAGTTTGTAAAGGAAAGGCTCGTTGATACCCAATTTTTGACCGTGCATAGAAGCACGACGAAGCAAACGACGAAGAACATAACCACGACCTTCATTTCCAGGAAGGGCACCATCACCGATGGCAAATGAAAGAGAACGGATATGGTCAGCAATGACCTTGAAGCTCATGTTGTCGCCATCTTGGTCGTAGACCTTACCAGACAATTTCTCAACTTCACGAATGATTGGCATGAAGAGGTCTGTTTCAAAGTTCGTCTTAGCTCCTTGGATAACGGCCACCAAACGCTCCAAACCAGCGCCCGTATCAATGTTCTTGTGCGGCAATTCCTTGTAGTCGCTACGAGGAACAGCTGGATCAGCGTTAAATTGTGACAAAACGATGTTCCAGATTTCGATGTAACGGTCGTTTTCGATATCCTCTGCAAGCAGGCGAAGACCGATATTTTCTGGGTCAAATGCTTCTCCACGGTCAAAGAAGATTTCTGTATCAGGTCCAGAAGGCCCCGCACCGATTTCCCAGAAGTTGTCTTCGATTGGGATCAAGTGGCTTGGATCCACTCCTACTTCAATCCAGCGGTTGTAAGAATCTTTATCGTCTGGATAGTAGGTCATGTAGAGTTTATCAGCTGGAAAATCAAACCATTCTGGGCTTGTCAAAAGCTCATAAGCCCAAGTGATAGCTTCGTCACGGAAGTAATCCCCGATAGAGAAGTTCCCCAACATTTCAAACATGGTATGGTGACGCGCAGTCTTCCCTACGTTTTCGATGTCGTTAGTACGGATGGCTTTTTGCGCATTGGTAATACGTGGGTTTTCAGGGATAATGGTTCCGTCAAAGTATTTCTTAAGGGTTGCTACCCCAGAGTTGATCCACAAAAGAGTTGGGTCGTTTACTGGAACCAAGCTGACTGATGGTTCTACAGAGTGACCTTTGCTTGCCCAGAAATCAAGCCACATTTGGCGAACTTGAGCACTAGATAGTTGTTTCATAATATCTCCTTATTTACTTGTTTAATTTGATTGGCTTTCTAGCATCTCCACATAGTCAATCGCGACACAGAGGGAAATGACCAGGTCTGCATAAGAGTCTTCATAGACGGTTACGGTGTAAGTTGAGGTCAAATGGAAAATCTCTTTCCGAATCTCGGCAATCACTTGGTCGCGGTCATCCAACAATTTGAAATTCAAATCCCAGATATTGCCCTCGATACGAAGTCCTAGATCATCAAACTCATACTTATCTCGAAAGAAGGTCAACTTCTTACGAATAACGAAATTGGAACCGTTTCGTAGCTGAATAGTAAAGCGAGGAAGCAAGGTGAAAAATTCTTTACTGATTTCACTGACCTGCTCACCATAGGCGTCATAGATGGTAAAGGTCTTAGGAATTTGGAAGAAAGAGCCCTCCACCTGATAGTTCACTACTCCTCTATCATCCTTGATATCGAAGCGTTCGCCCCCAAGACGAAACTTTTGTTTCACGAGAAATGTCTTCATAAACACCTCCAAAAATCAAAAGACAAGCTCATATCACGAAGGGCGAAAAACCGCGGTACCACCTTCATTCAATGAACTTGTCATTCTCTTATTCTTATGCAATTGTCTGATTGAGTAGCATGACTTTCTAACTTAGATGGCTCGCAGCACCGCCATTTCTCTGGACTAAGATGACTGAAAATCAATTCTCAACTTTCTTATTATATCGTTTTTTGGGTTCTGCGTCAACTGGGAAAGCAGGCACATGCAATCTCATTATATGTATCATCAGCAAAAAAAGATTTATTGATAAAGTATATTATTGACGAAGTAAGTCAAGCATTTCATTATTGAGTGTTTGGTAACAAGAGAAATAGTTATCATCAATCTCAAATGTATCTTGTAAAATAAAGCGCAAAGTATCTATAGTCTGTTGCAATTTCTTTGAATTGACTAGTTTACTATCAATCTCTGACAAGCCATGTGCCACCTTATTTCTCTCATTGTTTAAAGAAATGATAACTCTAAGTGACTTAATTAATTCAGGACTATATTTGTAATACTCTAAAATTTTAGTGTATATAATTAGATTTAGAGTTGTTGTAGGAGAAAAGTCTTCTTTTTTGCCCTCATTTTCGTTCTGTGATTTTTTATAATCACTATCTAAATAACCGATAACTTTTTCAAAATCTTGATGTTCTTTGTTTAGCTTAGGTAACTTATTTTTATATATTATTAGATTCGGATGATTCCTTTTTATTCTATCTTCTAATATAAATTCGACTAATGATTTTGACTTAATCAAAACATCTGCTACTTGACCTCGTTTGTTTAAAATCTCAATCATCAAAAAATAATTAAGGGCTTTTTTCTCAACCTCTGAAAGTGGATATTTCTGAATTTCTGAAAGAACTTCTTGTTTTTTAAAAACATTTACTAAGTCGGTTAGAATGATTCTTAAACGAGCTAACTGCTTATTTGAAAGCAGCCCCTTCGAATCTCTCCGGATAACAATCTTTTCAACAGCTAAATAATCATATGACTCTATCAAACTTCTTAAATGACGTTTAACTAAAGAATGATTGAACTTCTCCGCTATATCCATGATACATCTGTTTTCATAATTATCCTGATTATCTTCATTATTTTTAAACAGATTATCTTCCTCTTCCTTGGAGAGTATTTTTTGGGGATTGTTAGATGAATTACTAGGAGTGGTAACTTGAATTGCCTGCGTATTATAGTCATCAATTCGGTTTATAGCGAATAGAGCTGATTTTATCTGAGGAGTACCAGAAGATAGATTTAGAATTAATTCCTCCCCTAATTTAGAATACTCTTTTATAATTTTTCCTATGATCTCATACATTTTATCATACAAATAAACCTCATCATTCCTTAATATTTGCTCATGAATTTTCACATCAGGTTTGTAGTCTTTAAATGAAAGAAGGGCTCTCTCAATAAGAGTTTTTTTAACTAACATTTCCTCACTGTAGAGTAAGACGATTCTTTCTGGTTTATATTTTCGAGCTATGTGCATTAAGGCTGAGTCTCTGTTCTTACTGATAGGATCCGTATTACCTACTGCTGAAATTAAAATTGTCATTTGTAATCTCCTTAATCATAAAGTTCGCCTTGCCCATTTCATAGAAGGATTCATTATTCATTATCAGTTTACGAGTTGCTTGTGTTGTTTTAACACTTTTCATTGGCGCTTTTGTTAATTTCAAGACTCCCTTTTCAACCATCCTAGTGGTTCTGCTATTCTCATAACGTTCTTGTAAAATATCTTTTGCTTGTTTAAAAATTGTTTTTGTCCAAGCTCCACTACCAGCACCCAAGTATATAGGATATTGAATATTTGGCTGAATTTTATTTTCAGGAAAATCTTTGAGGAAAAAAATCTTATAGTCATTATAAAATTCAAATGCTTTCTCACCAAGTTTCTCAATTAATTCCCCCGCCTCCTTTGTAGTTGTGGTAATTTTAAAATTAATTATTTTGCCAGGAGTTAAAGCTTCCCTATATAAAGGAAGAGGCTTGACAAGAGGGGTGGTGGCTTTATGATCCCATTTTTGAACTAAAATAAGACTGTCATTTCTAAATGGTTTGCTATCACTAACACGAATAGTATTAAACAAGTCATCATAATTCTGACCCTTTTTTGCTCCCCAAGGAATCAAAGATTTGTTTTCCTTTTTATCTTTCACAACATTTTCATTATTCCAGTCAGGATTGGTATTCATCAAAATAGTTCGAATGGCTCCCTTTAACGAACTACCAGGTATATAAGGATTACCATAAGAGTCTCGCATAAACTTTGATACTTCATTAATAGTACCTAACTTGGAATCAATGTTGTTCTTTTCGGTTTCAAAACCAGTCTCTTTAATCCTATAACCACCAAAATCACGGTCAGAAATACGGTTATCCTCTAAAAAGGAAATCAAACGATTATTACTGGCACTTGCCTTTCTCTCTTGTAAAAAGCGCTCAAACTTCTGATCATAACCTTTCTCCACCATTCGATTATAAAACTTACCCATATCAGGGAAATAAAAGTACCCATCTTCATAGATAAATTCACGAGATGTGTACTTATCACCACTGCCAGTATGGATAGGAGCCATGGCTAGGAGGGTAAATTGAAAGGTTCTATACTCTGTTTTCATCTTTCTCCCTCCATCTTGAAAAATAATGGTTTAGCATAGCTTAATACTTCATGTGGGAAATCAAGAGGTCTTACATCTACAATCTGTCCTGTAAAGGTTTCAGAGAAAGTAGATCCAGAAGCAAACTTATATAAATCCTGCTTACGGTAATTTTCATTAGTTTCTGTACTAAAAGCAAAACCACTTGATTTACTTAGTAAATAGGAACCAGTTTCCATAGCATATTCAAGTTCCTTTTCGACTGGTAGAGAAGTCGTCAAGGTCATGACAGGTCCTTGATGGACCTTGGTGAGACGATTTTTGAAGCTATCTGGTAAATCTAAAATAGTCAAATCAAATTGTCCATAACCACTGGAGCGTTTCCCACCAATTCCTGTATACTGCAAGCTTGCCATGAGTTCATTCAAGAGCTCAGACTCGTTAGCAATCACGTAAAGAGAAGAGTCATCTCTATATCTAACTGTAGAAACTTGATAAAGAGCCCCATCTAAATGAGGTTGGTTTTTAGTGACGATGTTTGTTACTGCATGTTCTGCGTCTTTAAAAAGCGTTCCATTTACATAAGAATCAAATTTATCTAAAGGGATAAATTGAAGTTTCTTCGCCATTTTCGCTTGACGTCTTACTTCTTTAACATCCGTTGTTAAGTCTGGCTGGTCAAACGTTGGAAATCCTATCGGCTTAGGTAAAAATGGGCCTGACTGATAAGGAAATGCATCTGACAAAACGAATCCATCTAGACCTGCTAATGATACAAATTCCTCCATTTTGCCCATTTTTTTTGCTTCTATAGCTAAGGCTGAAAACAATCGGTCAGCTGCAAAAGTCATTTTAGAACTATCCAGAGTACCTGCTCCAAAGTGAGCAGTATGGAAGTTCATAATATACATCTTGTAGGTCATACTAGACCTCCGTAGTTAAAAGTTCATTCAATCTACTAACATCATAGTTTCCGAAAACTGTATTTGCTTTAAGATTCTCAAAGACAACTTTACCATAACCACGAGAACCTGAACCCCCTAAATAATCAAGTTCCAACAGCTTTAATCCATCAAGAATTACTTTGAAGTCTTCTTCTACTTGAGCTTGACTCTTGTCTGTCACCTCATAGATCAACTCAAATCCAAAGATACTGTCTCGGATAGCACGTTCAATCTGTCTTGGATTTGCTTCAGCAGTGATACGGTCAATAGTATTTTCAAACTTAACTTCAGTATAACCTTTGACAGCTCGTGAATCTAAATCTTTTTTGTTAGTTAGAAAGGCATCTCTAAAGATGAGTCTTCCTACTTTATAGTTTTTGTCTGAACTATTCCCAAAGAGACGACTAATAATTTCCCCATCTTCTCCTGGTTTTTCTGCTAATTTAGTATTATATACTCTTGCCAAAAGGGTACGCATTTTCCCTTTGATACTAGATCCTGGAATAATGGGTAAGTTTGTAATTGGATCTTTAATCACAGGTGAGTCCGTAGCACCAATCGCCGCAAAAGCATTGCTTGTCCCAATATGAAGTCCTGTCTCTAGACGAATTTGTCCTGTTACTTGAATTTTTGCAAATGCCATTAATCTTTTCCTCCATAAAATCTGAAATAAGCTACTAGTGCTTCCATATAGCGGCAAAAACGTTGGAGACTTTCCTTATTGTTTATTTCTTTTAGAATGTCTAGAATCTCAGCCTTTTTCACCAAGTCTTTAACCGCAGTTTCTCGGCCCGATTGATAAACAAACTGCACTCTTAAATAAGCAATTTTATCAGCCAATTCCTTATACGATCTGACCTTACTTTCATCAAAAAGATTACTAGTTAAATTTAGTAGATTTCGAATTTTTGTAGTTGTTAAAAAAAATTTAATTTTATTATTTCTATGATCTTTAGTATGATTTAAAGATTTAATAACCTTTTCTGCCTTATCTACGTAATTATCATCTGTTAAAATTGCCATCTATGAATCCTTTCTAATCTCATAAATATATAGAAGTAAAGCTATCTCTGCTTCCTTACGTTCATTATCGCTACCTGTATACCAAGAAAAGAATAAATCCTTAAACTCTTTAAACTCTTCTTTTTTATCCTTAGAAGTTTGATCCTCTAAGCGCGTCAAATAATAGGCTAATCGAGCAATATTCATACGATCGTAGTTACGAAGGAGCTCAATCAGTCTGTATACAAAACTCTTTCCGCGCTCATCTTGAATATTAAAGTAGTAACGAATGCTCTTCAGTTTCCCATTATAGACATTGTCAATAAATTGGTCGAACTTCAAGGTATAATTTCTTTCAGAATCAACATTGCCAAAAGATTGGTCCAACTTCAAGGTATTACCTGCTTTAAAAAGGGAAATACTATCCTTGTCGTTATCCTTTGCTGCTCCTTCTAGCTTACCAGTTTCTTCAGCCATCAGGCTAACTGGAGTTTTATCTGGAAAGAGACCGATCCCTGCTGATAGGGTTAATTTACCATTTGTCCACTTGATAAAGTTTTGTCGGAGACAAATAGGAAACTCAATAATATCCTGCCAAGAACCGATAGCAAATACATCATCTCCACCGGCATAAATGATCGATAGTTTTTTCTCTCTTGCAAACTGGTTGATATAGACCTTAAAGAAGAGACTCATACTTCTAGAGAAGGTCGCTGACCGTGCCAGAGTATTATACTTGCCACTATCTTGATAAGAGAACCCAGCCATAAAGGCTGCTCCTAGATCATCCACATCTAGTCGAACAACTGCTAATCGCTTGATCCCTTGTCCAGTTTCACTATCCTGAGATAGTTGGGCATACTGGTCAATCTCAGCATATTTGTAATCTCCGACAAAGACATGGGTTGCTTTTAGGATATCTGTACTATAGCTATTCTTTACATAAACACGGTCCCACTCTTCATTGGCAAGGTTGGATTTTGAAATACCACTAATATAGGCTCCCGGACCTATCGGCAGTCCTTTTTCTTTTGTCACAATATAGTAGTTTTCTTGTATTTCCTTGGCAAAGCGATACATCCCTGCACAGATATGGCAGACCTCTTGATCTTTATACTTGGTAAGCTTTTCGACTGAGTGACAAATTGCACATTCTTTCTGGGAGCTTTTTCCTCCTTGGTTGAGTTCAAGTAGAGTTTTGGCATCGTAACGAGAAATTTTCTTTTGGGAAATCATCCGACTGGTTGTTTGATAGACTTTTCGATAGTCGGCCAGTGTCGTTGTCATATCATTGGCAGAAAACGGACTCCAACCAAATGCTACGAACAAACCTGTCTGGAAATGCTTGACCAAAAACTGATTGAATTCTGCTTCAAAGCTAGCCAAGGTTTCTCTAGTTTTTTCGGTGTTTGGAAGGATAAAGTAGGCGTGCCCTCCACCGACGTAGAGAAGATTAGCCCTCGTAAGCTCTAACTTCTCCAGTAAGCTGTCAGCGATATGTTCCCCCATAAAATCTAGATACAAGGAACGTGCTTTTAGTTGCTTAGCTGCACCAGCTGTTGCGATATTGTAGATAAAATCCTGAATCCCTGACAGGTCAAAACTTGCTAATAAAAAGGCTTTTTCGCTATAAAAAGCTTCTAAATCCTGTCCCAGTACCTTGTCATAATCACGGCAATTCTTGTCTGCTAAATAGTCCTCTATAGCTAGGGCAAAGCCAGCTGTCAGACGACTGTAGGTTGCTAGAGAAATATCTGATAATCCCTTGGTTCTTGTCGAAACAGGTACATAGGAAAGAGTAGACTCAAGGAGATTCAAAAGGGCATCTATCTCAGATTGGCTAAAGTCAAATCTCTCAAACTCTTTTTCTAAGGTCGCTACTATCAAGTCATAGTCTGACTTGTCAGACGGCTCACTCGATCCCTTAGCATAGTTTGGTTCCCCGTCAAGCTCTAATGGACGCGCATCAAGATAACGCTGACTAGGGCTATCTGAAAATACATTGAAGATATCCGATTGTTTGCTTAGGAAATCTTCTTTACCTCCATGAGTATCTGCTGCTCCTTTTAGGCCTGAAGCAATCTTTGCGGCAGCTGACGTGATATAGACCAAACTATCAGGAGCTAAGTCCGTCGGCAAATCACTAGAAGTCGCCTTGGCTATCTGCTGAGCTATCTTTTCATTATCCGAAAAGCGTCTAAACCATTCGGACCCAATGGTACCTAGGTCTTTCTCATCATACCTGGAACCTTGAATCACCTTGCCGATAGCGTGCAAAAGTGATCCATAAACTAAATCAATCTTTTCTTTCTTCAAGTTCTAAACCTCCCATCCCTAAACTAGTTTTCATGCCGATACCTGAGTACTCCCCAAATTTCAGAAGCATATTGGCGTATGCTTTCAAGGTATTTGGACCTGTAATCTTAAAGGTCAATCTCCCCCTGAAACCAGGGATTTTTTTGCCATGGACTTTAAAATAGCTGGACTCCAATCGATAGCTGGTAATTCTACTGTGCTTGACCAAGTAGTCCAGAGTTTCCTCTTCGATGTCCTGACGATTCTCGACCAAACGTGCATACTTCATCATCAAACTCTGAAAGATGAGACGCATGGTCGGAAAGAGCACGTACTCTCCCTGGGACCGAAATCCTGTTGGAGTTTGAAAACAAATGGTGTAGAGTGACCGATCTTGGTTTTCATTAAAGAACTCAAAGAGTTGCTCCGAACTGAGATCTTGCATGGATAAAGACTCTACCATGAGAGTCGGTAAATCATGAAGCTCTACTCTCTTTAGCTCCAATAGAACAGGCAGGATCTGCTTGACAGCCTCATCCGTCAGGAGATGAAGGGACCATAGGGTCTTGTCCTTTTGATGAATGATTTTTAGTGAGTAGGGGTTGGTTTCCTGCTCATGTAGCCAAGTCACATAGTCTGGTTCTAGCTTTTCCATAAGAAAACCTTGGAATTTTGTCGATAGGTCGCTCGGTGATTGCTCAATCCGCTTAAATGATAGTTCGATGCGTTTCATATGCCTCCTTTATTGATACAACAGCGCTTTTGCTTTCTCATGAGCGCTTTTTTCTTTTACTTTTGGAATCCTTTACCCTTATGAAAATGTCCCCTCTCGAGGTAGATAGGTATCTATACACACTAACAAGAAAATCAAAGAGCTTCTGAGTAAAATGTTTCCGGCCCCTCGCGAGGTAGGTAGGTATCTATACCAATCAAAAAAATCAAACAACTTCAGAAAGAATTACACGGTTTCCGGCCCCTCGCGAGGTAGATAGGTGGATATACTTGTAGCGAAGGTAACAACTCATACTCCTGAACCACCAAAGTTTCCGGCCACTTGAGAGGTAGATTGGGAGATATACAAAAATTACTTTACAAGGAAAAGATAAGCAAGTTATGTTTCCGGCCCCTCCCGAGGTTGATAGGTAGCTATACCTTGCAAGAACCTTGACTGGTTGATTAAGGAGATGGAAGTTTCCGGCCCCTCTCGAGGTAGATAGGGAGATATACGTGCGATCACGCTCGACGAATTACTAGAAAAATAATTGTTTCCGGCCCCTTTCGAGGTTGATAGGTATCTATACTCTGATACTTCATATTCAATCGTAGGTGGGTTGTTTGGGTTTCCGGCCCCTAGCGGGGTAGATAGGGAGATATACCTACCTTAGCACAGACTTTTACAAACTATCCCACTGGTTTCCGCCCCCTCTCGAGGTAGATAGGTAGATAGGTATCTATACCTATAGAACACCGCCTAGTGTAAAGAATCAGGGGCAGTCAAAGTTTCCGGCCCCTCGCGAGGTAGATAGGTATCTATACTCATAATGCGGCGGATATTACACCAGCTTATGCCTTGTTTCCGTCCCCTCACGAGGTAGATAGATATCTATAAAATCCCACATTGAGAACAGGATTTTCTCTAAAACTATCCAGTTTCCGGCCCCTCTAAAGGTAGATAGGTGTCTATACGAGGATTTGGGATGATTCCAAAATTTAGAGCGTGGTCTCCGTCCCCTCTCGAGGTGGATAGGTTCTTATACGAAAGAAGTTCAGTTAGGAAGGGTTATAAAAAGAGGGTTTCCGGCCCCTCTCGAGGTAGATAGGGATCTATACACATCAATCCTGATATGAATGTCATCAGGTATGTGTTTCCGGCCTCTCCCGAGGTAGATAGGTGTCTATACACGTTGTTGACAGCAGTGGGCTACTTTTATAAGAAAAAATTGTTTCCGGCCCCTTTCGAGGTAAATAGGTTTCACTACGATCGTAGAAATTTTGGCTAAGAACGCAGTAAATGCGTTTCCGACCCCTCCCGAGGTAGATAGGTAGCTATACGATGGATGTGAGCACTACCTGCGAATTTCTAGGAATGTTTCCGGCCCCTCTCGAGGTAAATAGGTAGCTATACACAAGAAGGTAATTTAATGAAACTTTTCAAACAATATTGGGTTTCCGGTCCCTCCCGAGGTAGATAGGTAGCTATACCCAAAGATAGATGGGATTCGTTTGAAAGAGATGGTTACAGAAAGTTTCCGGCCCCTCTCGAGGTTGATAGGTATCTATACTAAAAACAACTGTGAAACCTGTAAAAACAGACCCTGTGTTTCCGGCCTCTCGCGAGGTAGATAGGTAGCTATACGTAACGTGACACCTTCTGCTGAATCTGGATTTATCCGGTTTCCGTCCCCTCTCGAGGTAGATAGGTGTTTATCTTCAAGGTAACTTCGCTAATGTTGGAAAATACATTTTCTAGTTTCCGGCCCCTTACGAGGTAGATAGGTTCTTATACACAAGATGATCAACGTACGATCATGAACTTTATTCAGTTTCCGGCCCCTCCCGAGGTAGATAGGTATCTATACTCAATTCAGACGGTGCTATCGTACCTATCTTGCTACCGTTTCCGGCCCCTCGCGAGGTAGATAGGTATCTATACAAGCAAAAGAAAGCAACTAAAGCCGTGTACCTTGTCCCAATTCCGGCCCCTCCCGAGGTAGATAGGTGTCTATACACTGTTATACCGTAAGGACTTTGGACTTTATTATTCGTGACTACTTGTTTACGGCCCCTCGCGAGGTAGATAGGGAGCTATAACCCGCTTAGATGATGATTATCCATTCAAGGGTATTTCTGGGTTTCCGGCCCCTCTCGAGGTTGATAGGGAGCTATACGTGCGTGACGGACAAGAAAATCAAATTGGCGAATAGTTTCCGGCCCCTCTCGAGGTAGATAGGGAGCTATACTTTATCTTTACAAATATTCTTCCCGATTATGAAGAGATTGAGTTTCCGGCCCCTCGCGAGGTAGATAGGTAGCTATACCATCTTGCTCACAGTGCATGATGACAAAAAAGTTTCTTGAGTTTCCGGCCCCTCTCGAGGTAGATAGGTGTCTATACGAGGATTTGG
>NZ_KV802721.1:288492-315233 GCF_001810825.1 Streptococcus sp. HMSC076C08
ATGATTCCAAAATTTAGAGCGTGGTCTCCGGCCCCTCGCGAGGTAGTTAGGTATCTATACAAAAACATCTTCATTACATTGATGTCACTGCTGGTGGGGTGTTTCCGGCCCCTCTCGAGGGAGATAGGGGGCTATACGAATGACCGATTGAACAAGAACTTTGAGCGCTACCTGTTTCCGGCCCCTCTCGAGGTGAATAGGTTGTTTAAGTGAAGTGAAACGATTCATAGCTATCTGGATTCTGCTGTTTCCGTCCCCTACCGAGGTGCGTAGGGTGTTCTTTATGGTTTAGATGTAAGTTGGTATGCGGAACCTGAATTGTTTTCGGCCCCTCGCGAGGTAGATAGGTACCTATACGTAAGCGGTACTGGTTCGACGAAGATGGTTACATGGCGTTGTTTCCGGCCCCTCTCGAGGTAGATAGGTAGCTAGACAAGGAATTGGGTAACACAAACATGTCCAAATTGGAACGAGTTTCCGGCCCCTCGCGAGGTAGATAGGTAGCTATACCCCATATCTTGTATGTAACCCTATAACAAGCAATAGATATAACCTATTTAAAACTACTACTAGTATATCATACTTTGTAAGAGTTTTCATTTCTGAATACCAAATAAATCACATATTTTTTTCCTCCTAAATGAATAAAGGATACTATTTTATCATTAAAATTGCTTTTGTCAAGCCCAAATATAAATTTTTTAAAACAAAAAACGAACTAGATTGACTAATTCGTTTTTTATATACTCCTACTTCCGATACATTTTAAACTGGAGGAAGAGGTCGCTGTATTTTCCTGTCCATTTATGGTCAAATTTCTCATAAACTTCTAGGTGTTTCATGGTATCAGCGTCTGGATAGAAGGATTTGTCCTCACGAGTCTCCTCTGGGAGCATTTCCTTGGCTGGTAGGTTAGGTGTTGAGTAGCCCACATACTCCGCATTTTTCAGAGCATTTTCGGGTTTCAACATAAAGTTGATAAAGGCATAGGCTGCATCTCGGTTTTTCACGGTTTTGGGAATGACCATATTGTCAAACCAGAGGTTGCTGGCCTCTGTCGGAACGACATATTTGAGGTTAGGATTTTTCTCCAACATCTGGCTGGCTTCTCCTGAGAAGGTCACACCAATAGCAGCATTGTTCTGGATCATGTAACCCTTCATCTCGTCCGCCACAATGGCCTTGATATTTGGAGTCAATTTGTAGAGTTTGTCTACTGTCTCTTCCAACTGCTGAGGATCCTTGGAGTTGAGGCTGTAACCAAGTGAGTTAAGCCCGAGTCCCAGCACCTCACGCGCCCCATCAAAGAGCATGACGGAATCCTTGTATTCTGGTTTCCAGAGGTCATCCCAATGCTCAGGCGCCTCCTCTACCATAGTTTCATTGTAGACAATTCCCAAGGTCCCCCAGAAATAAGGAATGGAGAATTTATTTCCCGGGTCAAAAGACTGGTTGAGAAACTCAGGTCCGATATTTTCGATTCCTTCAATTTTTGAATAATCAAGGGGAACCAAGAGATCTTCATCCTTCATCTTGTTGATCATGTACTCACTTGGGATGGCAATATCGTAGGTCGTTCCACCTTGCTTAATCTTGGTATACATGGCTTCATTGGAATCAAAGGTCTCATACTGAACTTGGATCCCTGTTTCTTCTGTGAATTTCTCCAAAAGTTCGGGATCAATGTAGTCTCCCCAGTTGTAGATAACCAATTTTTGACTATCTCGACTGTTGATTTTACTATCTAAATGAGTCGCAATTCCCCACAAGACAAGGATAATCGCTACAATTCCTGCTAAAAATGAATAGAGTTTTTTCATGCTTGCTCCTCCTTCTCACGTGAAATAAAGTAATATCCAACAACTAGGATAATACTAAAGAGAAAGACAAGGGCAGACAGGGCATTGATTTCCAGCGAAATTCCCTTGCGAGCTCGAGAGTAAATCTCGACTGATAGAGTCGAAAAGCCATTCCCTGTGACAAAGAAGGTCACGGCAAAATCATCCAGCGAATAGGTGAAGGCCATGAAATAACCTGCAATGATAGACGGTGTGAGATAAGGAAGCATGATTTCCTTAAACATCTGAAACTGGCTGGCACCTAGGTCATAAGCCGCGTGAATCATATCATCATTCATTTCCTTGAGGCGAGGCAAGACCATCAAGACCACGATTGGGATGGAAAAGGCCACGTGACTAGATAAAACCGTCAAAAAGCCAAGAGAAAACTTAAGCTGGGTAAAGAGAATCAAGAAGCTGGCACCAATCATAACGTCAGGTGCAACCATGAGAATATTATTGAGTGATAAAAAGGCTTCTTGGTATTTCTTACGAGACTGGTAGATATAGATAGCTCCGAAAGTCCCGATAATGGTCGCAATCAAGGCTGATAGAAAGGCCAAGAAAAAGGTTTGGGTGAGGATCAACATGAGACGACTATCACCAAACATGGTTTGAAAATGGCTCAAGCTAAAACCAGTAAAGCTGTTCATATCATCGCCAGCATTAAAGGCATAGCCAATCAAGTAAAAGATTGGTAAATATAGGATGATGAAGACAAAGGCTAGGTAGAGATTAGCAAATTTTTTCATCGTTCTCTCCTTTCCTTGGTCACCCACATGGTGAGAAACATGGTCAGGATGAGGATCACACCGATGGTAGAACCCATACCGTAGTTGTCATTGGTCAGGAAGTTCTGCTCAATAGCCGTTCCCAGTGTGATAACGCGGTTCCCACCAATCAAACGTGTCAGCATGAAGAGACTCAAGCTGGGGATAAAGACCGACTGAACCCCACTTCTCACTCCATTCATTGATAGAGGGAAGATAACGTGGCGGAAGGTCTCCCACTTGGTCGCACCGAGGTCATAGCTGGCATTGATCAGATTATTGTCCATATCATCCAAGACATTGAAAATCGGCAAAATCATAAAGGGAAGCTCGATGTAGCTTGCGACAAAAATAAAGGAGAAATCGGTAAAGAGCAACTGCTGCGAACCGATTCCGATGAATTCCAAAAATTGGTTAATAGAGCCATTTTGACCAAAAATCCCGATAAAGGCATAGGCTTTAAGGAGCAAATTGATCCAGGTTGGCAAGATAATCAGCATGAGCCAGAGCTGACGGTGCTTAAGACGAGTCAAAAAGAGGGCTGTTGGATAACTGATGAGTAGCGTCACTAGGGTCACAATCCCTGCATAGAGCACTGAGTTAAAACTCATTTTAAGATAGGTCAAGTTTTGTGATGCAAAATAGGATTTATAGTTTTCTAAACTAAACTGCCCTTCAATGTTGAAAAAGGATTGACCGAAAATCAAGACCAAGGGTGCGAGAACAAAGAGGGCAATCCAAAGCATGTAGGGCACTACAAAGAGTTTAGAGGTTGTTTTCTTCATCTCTTTCCTCCTCGATTGCGTTAATCAGACCTGCTTCTTGCTCTTCGATTTCTACGTATTCTTCGATACGAGCATCGAACTCTTCTTCGGTTTCGTTGAGACGCATGATATGGATATCTTCTGGTTCAAAGTCCAGACCGATTTCCTCACCCACAATGGCCTTACGAGTTGAGTGAATCATCCATTCATTTCCGAGCTCGTCATAGGCGATAATCTCATAGTGAACCCCGCGGAAAAGCTGGGTATCAACCTTAACTTGGAGCTTGCCTTCTTCAGGAAGGGTAATGCGCAAGTCCTCTGGACGAATGACAACTTCCACAGGCTCGTTTGGCTTCATCCCACCATCGACCGCTTCAAAGCGTTTGCCATTGAACTCGACCAAGTAGTCCTCAATCATGGTTCCTGGCAAGATGTTGGACTCACCGATAAAGGTAGCAACAAAATGGTTGATTGGCTCATCGTAGATATCAACTGGTGTTCCAGACTGGACAATCTCGCCATCATTCATAACGAAAATCCAGTCACTCATGGCAAGGGCTTCTTCCTGATCATGAGTAACAAAGACAAAGGTAATTCCCAATCGTTGTTGCAATTCACGCAGTTCGTACTGCATGTCTGTTCGCAATTTCAAGTCCAGCGCTGACAAGGGCTCATCCAACAAAACCACACGAGGTTGGTTGATGATAGCACGGGCAATAGCCACACGCTGACGTTGTCCTCCAGAGAGTTTACGGATGGAACGTTTTTCATAACCTTCCAACTGAACCATCTTGAGAACTTCCGCAACACGTTGTTCGATTTCTTTCTTGTCGACTTTACGCAAGCGGAGTGGAAAGGCAACATTTTCAAACACATTCATATGTGGAAACAAGGCATAGGATTGGAAGACGGTATGGACATCTCGTTTATTAGTTGGGATGTCATTGATCCGCACCCCATCCAGTAAAATATCCCCTGTCGTCGCATCCAGTAAACCTGCAATGATGTTTAGAATGGTTGATTTTCCTGAACCAGATGCACCCAAAAGAGTGTAAAATTTCCCTTCTTCCAACTCAAAATTGATGTCTTTGAGAACCTTGGTGTTGCTGTCTTCAAAAACTTTAGAGACGTTTTTGAATTCAATAATTGGTTTTTTCAATTGTCATAAATTCCTTCTTTTTCATAAATTAACAGATCAGGGCTCTGTCAGGCCGCTACCACCTCGTGTAGGAGATTAAACTGCCTACATACATCTTCACTAACGATAGGCTTTCACCCCCTTTAAATGGTTATAGCAGCAACTTTTCTACCCCAACCTTATTCTTTCTCACCCAAGATTCGGACTTCTCTCTCAAGAGTGACACCTGAGTGTTCCTTGACTTTTTCAATAACAGATTGGATCAAGTCCTCGTAGTCTTTGGCCGTTCCGTCAGCAACATTGATCATGAAACCAGCGTGCTTTTCAGATACTTCCACACCACCGATACGATAGCCTTTCAAGCCAGCCTCTGAAATCAACTGTCCTGCAAAATGCCCAACTGGACGCTTAAAGACTGAACCACAAGATGGGTATTCTAGAGGTTGTTTGAGTTCACGTAGGTGCGTCAAGCGGTCCATTTCTTGCTTGATAACCTGATGATTCCCTGGAGCTAGGGCAAATTTAGCTGACAAAACAACAGCCCCAGAATCCTGAATAGCTGAATGACGGTAACCAAAAGCCAAGTCCTTGACTGACAAGGTCTCGATTTCCCCTTCCTTGGTCAAAACTTGACAAGACTGCAAGATATGAGCAATCTCTCCTCCATAGGCACCCGCATTCATAAAGACAGCTCCACCGATGCTTCCAGGAATCCCACAAGCAAACTCAAAACCAGTCAAACTATGACGGAGAGCAATACGTGTCGTTTCGATCAAGTTGGCTCCTGCTTCTGCTTCGATGGTATAGCCATCAACCGAAACGTTATTGAGCTTATCGCACAAGATGACAAAACCACGGATTCCACCTTCACGAACGATGATATTACTAGCATTTCCTAGCACCATCCAGGGAATATTCTCTTGATTGGCAAATTGGACGACACGCGCCATCTCATAGCGATTGCGTGGCAAAACTAGATAATCCGCTCGACCTCCAACCTTGGTATAGGTATAGGTCTTCAAGGGTTCCATGAAACGGATATCAATCCCTTCTAAGATTTCAAGCATTTTTTCTTTTACTGACATGTCACTCTTCCTTTTTCAAAATTCATTCCATTATACCATTTTTAGAGACATTTGACGACCATAAAAAGAGCTTGTTTTATCATTACATAAAAAAAGAGGTGAACCTCTTTTTATGATGATTTTTTCAAAAATGTAGATTTTGTTAGCCAGACAAAGGCCAGTACTTCTACAAGAAGAATGCCCTCCACTACAAGTGGATTTGCAATCCATCCTACCTGAGATAAAGCTGGAGCCAAGTCAAACAAGGCATGCAAACCATAGGCAGCAAGGAGGTAGATCCATTTCTTTTGACGAACACTTTGATAGACCCAGATAGAGAGACCAATTTGCAGAACCAAGGCAAGCACACGCTCAACTCCTAGTAAATAAACCTGCCAAACCGATAGAGACTGAACCGTTTCGAGTGTAGACTTTGGAAGGAGATTGGCTACATCAGTATTTGAAGACTGAATGAGTGAAAAGAGAATCAACAAACTGATCAAGCTTCCCATTCCGAGATAGAGCATCTCCAAGCCCCCATGTCCCAAACCATAAGCCAAAGCATCTCGATCTTCTAGCCTTCTCTTTTTCTCCAACCATTTAAAAAAGACAAGACGAGCCGTTTCCTCAAAGAGGGCCGCCATGGCGATTCCATAAAGGACGTATAAGAAAGGCTGCTCCTGCATGAGCGGAATGGTTCCATCCTTTTGCGGATGGAGTACCAGAAGGTGAACCATCTTTTCTAACACTTGAGAAGAAACAAAAAATGCGATTGCCCCCAAGCCCATCACTGCAAGAGAGATTTTAAACCGTTTTTTGGCATACCAAGTTCCGCTTACTAGAATGAGAACTAAAGCGATCATGGTGAGGATAATATGTACTGTCATCTTTTTCTCCTATTCTGACTTATCAATATCTTTCTTCATCTCGTCAACATTAAATTTAGCAAATAAATACTGGCGATCTTGGACTGGAAAACGTTGATCCAACTGGTCGACTGCCCCAACCTCGATCATTCCTTCTTTGATAACAAAGTCCATCACGTGTCCACCAAAAGTCAAATCATCTGAGATAAAATGCAAATGGTAGCCTGCAACACTCACTCCATGGAAAATTTCCGGTGTCCAAAACCCAACAATAGTTCCCGATACATTTTCACGGCTATATTCAGGTTGGTGAGTCGCGACATCAGCAAACTTGGTATCAGGTGTGGATTTGGGAATCATCCGCACGTGCATTTGTGAAAATTCGCCATGAATCTTGATGGAACGAAAAAGATTTTCCCCATCATAGTAGGACTCAATTCGCTTTTCCAATTCCTTGTCAGTCATCTCAAAGCGCTGACGAAAAATCACTTCTGCCTGATGAGGAACCACTGCTGCATAGGGAATAAGGGCATCCGCTGCCACTTCAACGATTTCAGGCGTTTGACCAGACCCCTTGGCTTGATAAGCCTTGCCATCAAGGACGATCAATTCCCCGTCAATCGAATCCAAAGTCCCCAAACCAAGGTCACCATGTTCCAGCAATTCTCCTACTGTCATGGTTCCACCATAGAGACCAGCCATTAGGGCACCTAGAGTATTGTATTGAAATAATTTAACCGGTTCCTGCACTTTTCTATCCATTCTCTTTCTTATCTTCTGTTCAATGAATCATCATACTTTCTAAGTATACCACATTTACTCCTAGTTGTGAAAGGGAGAAATGCTTTTCCCATTGCAAAGGAGACAAAAAAAAGGTACAATGTAACAAAATCAACGGAGGTCTGGAATGAAGAAAGAAAGTAAATACCAAGCAGTCGTTTCCTTTCTAAAAAAGGGGATCGAATCAGGAAAATTTCCAACAGGTAGCCGGCTTCCCTCCATCCGTCAATTGAGCCAAGACTTCCACTGTAGCAAGGACACTATCCAACGAGCCCTACTGGAATTACGCCATGAACAATACCTCTATGCCAAACCCCAAAGTGGCTACTATGTTCTGGAGCAAGGACAGCATCAGGACTTGGAAATCGAAGTCACTGACGAACATGCCAGTGCCTATGACGACTTCCGACTCTGTGTCAATGAAACCCTGATAGGCCGAGAAAACTACCTCTTCAACTACTATGACAACCAAGAAGGCCTTGAGGAACTCAGACAATCTGTCCATCAACTCCTCTTTGACCAAGCCCTCTACTGCAAACCCGATCAACTGGTTCTAACATCTGGTACCCAGCAAGCTCTTTTTATCCTTTCTCAGATTGACTTCCCGAGCAAGGGAGCGGAGATTCTAGTTGAACAGCCGACTTACCATCGGATGAACCGTCTCTTGGTCGCTCAAGGATTAGCCTACCAGACCATTGAACGCCGTATTGATGGCATTGACCTTGAAGAACTGGAAGAACAGTTTAAATCTGGAAAAATCAAGTTTTTCTATACCATTCCTCGCTTCCACTATCCTCTTGGCCATTCCTATTCTGATCAGGAAAAAAGGGCCATTCTGGATCTAGCAAACCAGTATGGTGTTTACATCGTCGAGGATGACTATTTAGGGGATCTAGATCCTAGAAAGGGCCAAACCTTCCACTATCTGGATACTGAAGATCGGGTCATTTATATCAAGTCCTTCTCAACAAGTCTCTTTCCAGCCCTTCGTATTACCGCTCTCATTCTCCCAAATACCCTAAAAGAGGCCTTTGTTTCCTACAAAAATATCCTGGACTATGACAGCAATCTCATCATGCAAAAGGCTCTTTCTCTTTACATCGATAGCCAGTTATTTGAAAAAAATCGACTGACTCGATTGAGCCTTCAAGAGAACTATCAAGCTCGGATAAAGAAAGTGCTTAAAGAAAACACCTGTCCCTTGCCCCACTACCCTCTACACGATGGTCTTTTGCTTGATTTGAGGCACTATCCTAAGATTGCCAGTTTGAAACACAGCTCACTCAAACTAGACTTTTTTGAGAAGGCTTATTTGGATGCTTGCCCTTATCAGTTTGCCAAAGTCACTCTTGAAAATCTAGAAGAGCTATTAGAATACATAAAAGCAGAATTGGATTAAAGTCCAACTCTGCTTTTTCTTATTGTTCAACTTCTGTTAGTTTCGCTGCCTTTTCAAGATAGTTTTGATAGGTTCCGTCGTCTTTCAGTTTTTGGATAACCTTATCGACTACTGCTTTCAAGTCTGATTGATTCTTCTTAATAGCAACGGCATTGGCTTCGCCATCTTTCATTGTCAAGTTAACAGATGCAACGACAAGGTCTGAGTTTTTACCTGCGTAGCTAAGAGCAACTGGTTCATCCATATGAACAGCATCCACTTTTCCAGCCTGCAATTCATTGACTGCTTCCCCCATATTGGTCAAGGATGTCAACTGGGCATTTGGCAATTGTTCCTTGACCATGGTTTCTGGCACAGTTCCCTTTTGAGCTGCGATATTGGCACTTGCGAGGCTTGTAAGATCCTTGTATTTGTCTAAATCAGCTTTTCTAACCAAGAAACTCATCTTATTTTCATAGTAAGGGATTGAAAAGTCAAAGACTTCCTTTCTCTCATCTGTAGCACTAATTCCTGCAATGGCCAAGTCAGCCTTTCCAGTTTGAAGACTGGTCAAGACATTGTCAAAACTCATGCTAGAGATTTCAAGTTTAACCCCAAGCTCGTCTGCAATTGCTTGAGCCATATCAATATCTGCACCAACCACTTGGTTTTTACCATCTACCAAGGATTGGAATTCAAACGGCGCATAGTCTGGGCTGGTCGCAACGACTAGCTTTCCTTTTTGTTTGATAGCGTCCACAGCAGACTGGGAACTATCCGTACCTGACTGGCAAGCTACTAGAACCACACTGGCAAGCATGCTACACACAACTAATATCCATTTCTTGAATTTCATAAATAAACGACCTTTCTGTTAATTCTGAATAATTATAACTCTTTTAAAAATAGTTGTCAACCTTTTTAGAGATTTTGATTGTAAAACAATTCTTTTCATAAAAAAAGAAGACTGATTTATTCTAACCAGCCTTATTTCTGTATATTTAAACCGTTTCTTATAGTTCGACAATCTTACCTGTTTCAAAGTAAACAACCCATTCACAGATATTTTTTGCGTAGTCTCCAATACGTTCCAAGAAGGAAATAACCTGGAAGTAATCGCGTCCTGTAACAATGGCTTCAGGATTTTTCTTGATTTCTTCTGTAGCCAATTCACGAATGCTGTCAAAGTAATGGTTGATTTTTTCGTCCATCGTTGCTACTTCGTAGGCTTGATCCACAGACCCGTTGAGATAAAGATCTAGAGCTGCTTCGACGAAGTTTTTCACGTCGCGTCCCATCTTTTTGATTTCTTCTTCAACAGAAGGGATACGTTGCTCCCCCTTCATACGAATAGTCGCCTCAGCGATAGACACAGCATGATCTCCCATGCGTTCCACGTCTGACACTGCCTTGAGAACGGTCAAGACGGTACGAAGGTCTTGCGAAACAGGTTGTTGGAGGGCAATCATTTCAAATGATTTCTTTTCCAACTTCACTTCATATTCATTTACTTCTGCATCGTCTTCGATGACTTCTTTTGCCAAATCACGGTCATGCGTAACAAAGGCACGCACTGTACGATTGATCTGCGAGAGCACTTCTTGTCCCATAGCATAGAACTGGTTGTGCAATTTCTCCAAATCTTCTTCAAATTGAGATCGTAACATCATTCAACTCCTTATCCAAATTTTCCTGTAATATAATCTTCTGTTTCCTTGTTTTGTGGGTCTAGGAACATCTTCTTCGTATCGTTAAACTCGATCAAATCCCCATCTAGGAAAAATCCTGTTTTATCAGAGATACGTGAGGCCTGTTGCATCGAACGCGTTACCAAGAGCATGGTGTATTTATCTTTCAGACCATACAAGGTTTCCTCAATCTTACCTGCAGAAATAGGATCCAAAGCTGAAGTTGGTTCATCTAAGAGGATAATTTTCGGACTGGTTGCTAAGACACGAGCAACACAAACACGTTGTTGTTGTCCACCTGAGAGACCAATGGCTGAATCATGCAAACGATCCTTTACTTCATCCCAGATAGAAGCACGTTGCAAGGCCTTTTCTACTGCTTCATCTAGAACTTGCTTGTCCTTAACTCCATTGATACGCAGCCCATAGACAACATTTTCGTAGATAGACATAGGGAAGGGATTGGGCTGTTGAAAGACCATACCGATTTCCTTACGCAATTCAACCGTATCGGTGCGGGGGCTGTATATATTGTGACCATTATAGACTACTGATCCTGTTGTTGTCACTTCAGGATTTAGATCGCCCATGCGGTTGATAGCTTTGAGCAGGGTAGACTTTCCTGATCCAGAAGGACCAATCAAGGCCGTTATTTCCTTAGGTTGGAAAGAAAGGGAAACACTATTCAAGGCCTTCTTTTTATTGTAATAAACGGACAGGTCTGACACCTGTAAAATCGCTTCTGACATACCGTTTCCTTTCTAACCAAAGTGTCCCGTTACATAGTCATTGGTTGACTGTAACTTAGCATTCTGGAAAATATTGGAGGTCTTATCGTACTCAATCAAATCACCCAAGTAGAAAAATCCTGTGTAGTCACTCGCACGCGCAGCCTGTTGCATACTGTGGGTAACGATGATGATGGTAAAGTCCTTCTTCAATTCCAACATGGTTTCTTCCAGCTGGGCTGTCGCAATCGGATCCAAGGCTGAAGCAGGCTCATCCATCAAGAGGATATCTGGCTTGACAGAGATGGCGCGAGCGATACAGAGACGTTGTTGCTGACCACCAGAAAGCATCAAGGCTGATTTGTGGAGGTCGTCTTTGACCTGATCCCAAAGGGCAGCCTGTCTTAGAGAGGTTTCGACAATTTCATCAAGTACTTTCTTGTCCTTAACACCTGCACGTTCATGAGCAAATGTGATGTTGCGGTAAATAGACTTAGCAAATGGATTTGGACGTTGAAAAACCATTCCGATATGCTTGCGCATCTCATAGACATTGATTTCTGGACGGTTGACGTCAATCCCTCGGTAGAGGATTTGGCCTGTTACCTTGGCAATATCAATGGTATCATTCATCCGATTGAGACTGCGAAGATAGGTAGATTTCCCTGATCCAGACGGACCAATCAAGGCTGTAATTTTATTTTTTTCAAATTGCATATCGATGCCCTTGATGGATTCATTTTTACCGTAGTAAACATGTAAATCCTTGGTAGAGAGGGCCACTTTTTCTTCAGGGAAGGTGATGATATGCTTTTCATCCCAGTTATATTTTGACATGGCTTCTCCTTTAGGCAGCGGTTAATTTCTTGTGTAAATAGCTTCCGAGTTTGCGTGCTCCAAAGTTAAAAATCAAGATAAAGATGAGGAGCACAGCGGCAGAACCAGCAGATACAATGGTAGCATCAGGAATGGTTCCTTCACTGTTGACCTTCCAGATGTGGACAGCCAAGGTTTCTGCTTGACGGAAGATTGAGATAGGACTGGTAACACTGAGGATATTCCAGTTAGACCAGTCAAGGGCTGGAGCGGATTGTCCTGCCGTATAGATAAGAGCGGCAGCCTCACCAAAGATACGGCCAGATGCCAGGACAACACCCGTTACGATACCTGGAAGGGCTTCTGGAATGACGACATGGACCACAGTCTCCCAACGAGAAATTCCGAGGGCCAAACCAGCCTCACGTTGTGTATGGTGAACATGTTTTAAACTGTCCTCAACATTTCGAGTCATCTGAGGCAGGTTAAAGACCGTCAAGGCCAAGGCACCTGAAATGATTGAAAATCCATACTCAAACTGGACTACAAAGATCAAGTAACCAAAGAGACCCACAACGACTGATGGTAGAGAAGACAAAATCTCAATACAGGTACGAATAAAATTGGTCACAGGCCCTTTTTTGGCATACTCAGCGAGGAATACACCAGCTCCCATAGATAGCGGAACAGAAATGATCAAGGTAATGACCAGAAGGAAGAAGGAATTGTAGAGCTGAATCCCGATACCCCCACCTGCTTGATAAGAGGAGGATTTCCCAGTCAAGAAGGACCAAGAGATATGCGGTAACCCTCTCACCAAGATATAGAGAATCAAAGATGCCAAAATGGTCACGATGATACCCGCGATGGTATAGAGGACAGCTGTTGCAAGTTTATCTAATTTCTTAGCGTGCATAGTTTTTCTTTCCTCTTTCTTTCGTAATCAATTTAATCACACTGTTAAAGGCCAAACTCATCAAGAGCAAGACTAAGGCCAGTGACCAGAGAACGTTATTATCCACCGTTCCCATGACGGTATTTCCGATACCCATAGTCAAAACAGAAGTCAAGGTCGCAGCTGGTGTTGTTAGAGATGTTGGGATAACTGCTGAGTTTCCGACAACCATCTGAATAGCAAGGGCTTCACCGAAGGCACGCGCCATCCCAAAGACCACTGCAGTGAAAATACCTGAACGTGCTGCTTTCAAGGTCACACGCCAGATGGTTTGCCAACGAGTAGCTCCCATAGCCAAACTGGCTTCACGGTAATGACGAGGAACAGCACGCAAGCTGTCTGTTGTCATAAAGGTTACAGTTGGTAGGATCATGACAAAGAGAACGAAAATCCCTGACAAGATCCCAAAACCAGTTCCACCAAAGACGCTACGAACAAAAGGCACCACAACTTGCAAACCGATAAATCCATAGACGACTGAAGGAATACCGACAAGAAGTTCGATGGCCGGTTGCAAAATCTTTGCACCCTTTGGTGATACTTCTGTCATAAATACTGCAGCACCAATAGCAAAGGGTGTTGCGATAAGAGCTGATAAAATCGTCACAATAAAGGAACCCAAAATCATCGGAAGAGCACCAAATTGTTTCCCTGAAGGATTCCAAGTTTGTCCAAAGAGGAAATCAAAGATGTTCACTCCATTGACAAAGAAGGTCGACAAGCCTTTTTGGGCTACAAAAATCAAAATCATCGCCACAATGATAACAATCAAAGAAAGGCAAGTGAAGGTCAAACCTTTACCAAACTTCTCAAGGCGAGAGTTCTTTGAAGGAGAGAGTAATTTTTTAGATAATTCTTCTTGATTCATTATTGACCTCCTTCTACTGCTGTAACGGTACCTGAAGCATCCTTTTGGACTTTCATTTCATTGATAGAGATATAGCCCATTCCCTTAACAATTCCATTTTGAGCTTCATCTGAGAGGACAAAATTCAGGAATTCAGCAGCTAACTCATTTGGCTGACCAAGTGTGTACATATGTTCATAAGACCACAAAGGCCAGTTGTTGGTCGTTACATTCTCAGACGTAGGCTCATACCCATTCAGTTTCATGCTTTTCACGGAGTCATCTACATAGGCAAAGGCTAGGTAAGAAATGGCTCCAGGCGTTTGGGATACAATCGACTTGACCATCCCGTTAGAATCCTGCTCTTGGCTCTGCATAGCAGATTGACCATTCATAACCACCGTATCAAACGTCGCTCGTGAACCAGAACTTGCTGCTCGGTTGATGATTGAAATGGCCAGGTCTTTGCCCCCAACTTCTTTCCAGTTGGTAACTTCACCTGTAAAGATTTTGCGAAGTTGCTCGGTTGTGAGATTTTCAACATCCACTTCCTTGTTTACAATCACAGCAAGACCAGCCACTGCAACCTTGTGGTCTACTAGAGCTGAAGCATCGATTCCATCTTTTTCCTCTGCAAAGACGTCAGAGTTCCCGATGTCTACTGCTCCAGACTGGACTTGGGATAGTCCTGTACCCGATCCACCGCCTTGAACATTGACTGTTTTTCCGATGTTTCTAGAACCAAATTCATCTGCTGCCGCTTCGACAAGAGGCTGAAGAGCTGTTGAACCAACGGCTGTCATGGATTCTCCACGATCAATCCAGCTAGCACATCCTGCTAGAGAACCTGCCATCAAAAGAGCTGCAAGAGACATGACAAGCTTTTTTCTTTTTTTCACTGTTATTCTCCTTGAACATAATGATAAATGTTCTGATTTCTTCCGTTTGTCCTGATCATCCAATTATCATCAATGATTGTCCCGCTTTATTTTATCTAGACATTCTTCGGAGCGGGAAATTCCATCGTATAATATAAGTAATAATGAAAGACTATCAGAAAAAACTCATACTTCCACTATAACATAGAATAGGCTCTTTGACTAGCTTTTTCACCTGAATCTGAGCCCTTTTGGATAATAATTTTTCAAAACATTTCCCGTTACTTTGGCAAAGCCTAATCCGTTTCCTTGAACCACAACTTGATACCATCCATTTGGTAGAGCTTCAGACAATTGAACAGTCTCACCAGCCACATATTTTACAAAGTCCTCATCATTGATTTCGACCCTTTGTTTCACTTGGCTTGGTTTCAAGGCTAATCCCAGAGCAAAGCTTGGTTCGAATCGTTTCTTCTTAAACGTCCCCAGATGGAGCCCATTTCGGGCAATTTTGAGCTTCCCTAGATCAGGTAGCATCTCTGGCAAGAGATAGAGCTGATCTCCAAAAGTCTGCAAGATACCAGTTAGATTGACCTGTAAGTGTTTTTGGGCAAATTCTTGCCACAAGTCCAGCTGTTCACGACTGAGATTGCTCTTGCTAGCTTTGAATTTAGGTGCTGGATTTTGTCCCTTAAACTGTAAGTGTGCAACAAACTGGCCTTCTCCCTTGAAATGATGAGGATACATCCGCGCAGTTTCAGGAAGATCAATTCCTGCTACCATACCGTTCACATGCTCGACTGGAAGCAGTTCAAATTCATAAGTATCCAGCAACCAGTGGATGATTTCTTCATTTTCCTCAGGTGCCCAAGTACAGGTCGAATAAACCAGACGACCACCTTCAGCAAGCATGGTCACTGCATCTTCTAGAATTTCCCTTTGGAGACTAGCGCATTGGCTAGGATAATCGGTACTCCAATAATCCATGGCATCGGGCTGCTTACGAAACATCCCTTCACCCGAGCAAGGTGCATCAAGGACAATCACATCAAAGTAACCTTTAAAAACCTTGGCTAAGCGGTCAGCAGATTCATTGGTCACGACAACATTTGTGGCTCCAAATCGCTCCATATTTTCCACTAAAATCTTAGCACGCTTGCTTGAAATTTCGTTGGAAACAAGGACTCCTTGATTAACCATATAGGATGCTAGTTGAGTGGATTTCCCACCTGGTGCCGCTGCCAAGTCCAAGATCTTCATGCCAGGACTTGGTTGAGCTACCTGGGCCACCATTTGGGCTGCAGGCTCTTGCGAATAAACGAGACCGGTCACGTGCTCTGGTGACTTCCCTGAGACCTTACCATAGTGTCCCCAAGGTGTATGGGGAATAGCATCCGCAAACGACAACTGACTTTCTTTTAAGGGATTAACCCGAAAAGCCGATACTGCTTCCTGTTTAAAAGAGGCAAGAAAGTCTCTTGCCTCATCTTCTAGTATCGCTTCATATTTTTCAACAAATCCTTCTGGAAATTGCATTTAGTTCTCTTTCCTTTCGTAGATATAAGACTGAATCTCTTCTTGCATCTCGATTGGCACCATCATGACAGGCTGACGCGTTTTAAAATCAGCGGGATCACCCGATACCGTAAGAAGGCGATAACCCAGACTTTCCCCTAAGATACTGGCCGCAGCGTAATCCCATGGCTGCAAGTAGGTAATATAAGTCAGAAGACGACCCGATAAAACCTTGGCAAAACTAATGGCCGCACTGCCGTAAACACGGACACCCAATGCTGCTCGACCCAAATCACCCAAACCCCACTCATTGGTTTCAAACATACCTGAGTTACCGGCAACTAAAAATTCTTGAAGAGGTTTCCTTTTAAAAGTCGGTAAGGGATCATTATTACGACAAGGAGGAAAGGCACCACCACCATGGTAACAATCACCTTTCATGACATCATAGATGACACCAAATTTGCCCACACCGTCCTCAAAATAAGCCAACATCACGGCAAAATCTTCCTGCTGAGCGACAAAGTTATTGGTACCGTCAATGGGATCAATCACCCAAACACAACCTTGACCGACTGCAGCACGTAAACAACCCTCTTCCGCGCAAATCAAGTCCTCAGGATAGGAGGACTTGATCCGATCAACCAAGAGTTGCTGAACTTCCTTATCCAAACGCGTCACCAAGTCGGTAGGTGAAGACTTGCGCTCAACCTGCAAATCTTCTTTCATGTGAGCCAAAATATAGTCAGCAGCGTCCTGCACAATCTGTTTGGCAAATTCAAATTTAGTTTCCAAGAGAAATCTTCCCTTCTCTTTTTTCTTTTGCTAATTGAACTGCATGATAGAAGGAATAACCGCTAGCCGTCTCAAATTCGCGACCTAAGCGCTTTTCTTCACTTTTGCTCGGAACGACTGACTTAAATTCCTTGTAAGACTCTAGCAGTTTTTTAGCTTCTACCTTATCTTCATAGGCGGCTTCAACATCATTAAAAAAAGAAAGCACTGAAGCAAGTTCTTCAGTGCTCCACGACAAATCTAGTGGGTAACTATACTGTTTGTTCATCTATCCTATACCAGCTCTCAATGTTGCTTCTTTCAATTCTTGTTTACGGTAACTACGAGGGAGAAAAGCACGAATCTCATCTTCATTAAAACCGATCTGCATGCGTTTGGTATCTATAATAATTGGGCGACGCAAAAGACTAGGATATTGCTCAATCAACTGAAGCAACTCCGATACCGAGATACTCTCTACATCAATATCTAATTTTTGGAAGATTTTTGAACGAGTTGAAATGATGTCATCAGTACCATTTTCGGTCAAGGAAAGAATATGTTGTAATTCTTTTCTTGTTAAAGGACTAGTCATAATATTATGCTCTTGAAAGGGCACTTTATGCGTCTCTAACCAAGCCTTTGCCTTACGACATGATGTACAACTCGGTGATAAAAATAGTGTAATCATGCTTTTCTCTTCTTTAATCTATACTTGCTATTTCTATTATACAAAAAAATAAAGCGCTTGACTAGGTATTTTTAGAAAAAAAGCCTATTTTTTCATAGAAAATAGACTGTTTTCTGCAAAAATCTCCTGCTTTGCAAGTTTATCTTTAGGATAACCTAACAATAAATAGGGAGCAGAGCGACTTCTCTCGGTTTTTATTAAAAAATACAGAATTTTATCTACTTTTTCCTTGAAGCCTCGACAAGAAGGAAACCTAATATTCCTTCATACAAAGCAAAGAAAAGTACAAAGGCATGGAGGAAGAAAATCTCTGGTAAAATCAGAATAACTCGATCCTTTGCTGGATCAAAAAGCCAGGTATCATCTCCCCAAAAGAGAATCTGATGGAAAAGAGTAAAGAATTGCTCAAAACCAATCAACACTCCTACAAGCCCAATGATCAGGGGCAATAATACTAGAGTTAGGATACTTTTACGATATAGTGGTAGAAAACCTTTTTTTACAATCTTTTTAACAAAGAAATAGAAACTTGGTAGTGTCACCAAAGTGACTAGCTGAACCAAGTGGAAGAGATTCTTCACCACCGCAAAGTGGTGTAGACCTGCCGCTGAAGAACGAAAATCCGGCATCTCTAAGACCTGACTAAAGGGATTGGTCAGGTAATTCATCAAGATATGAAAGTTATACAGAATGGTTTCTCGCTTTAGATAGACTCGATCCACTAAGTTCGGCCACTCAATCTCCAAAGGATAGAAAATCCATGCCAGATAAATGGTCAGAAGAATAGAAAGAGAGAGGAGAAAGAGCATACTTCCCCAAAAGGTTAGTTTAGTTTTCATCAAAATCCCACTCCTCTAGGCTAGAAAGCACATGTGTTGGTGCAATTGGCAGGTCAGCCACTTCTTCTGCCTTGGTAAAACCTGTCGTCACCAAGAGCGTTGGAATGCCATTGTCAATCCCTGCTCGGATATCCGTCAGGTAGTTGTCACCAACCATGAGCAATTCTTCTCGTTCCAAGCCCAAGTGCTCAACTGCCTTGTCCATGATGATAGCATTCGGTTTTCCGATATAAACTGGCTTCACTCGTGTTGCTACTTCAAGAAGTGTAATTAGTGAACCAGCACCAGGCAAAAGACCACGTTCCGTCGGGATATTGAGGTCAGGGTTGGTTCCGATAAAGTGAGCCCCCTTTTGAATGGCTAGAGTTGCTGTGGCAAATTTTTCATAGTCGACTTGCCAGTCCAGTCCAACGACCACATAGGCTGGACTTTCCTTGTCTTCGACATAACCAGCTGCCTGAATGGCATCCTTGAGTCCTGCTTCACCAATGACATAGACTGTCTTTTCCAGTCCCAAGTCATTCATATAGTCAATGGTTGCCAGAGTTGCCGTGTAGACAGTTGATAGAGGCGTGTCGATATTAAAATTCTGAGCCAACATCTCTTGAACGCTCTCAGGAGTACGAGTTGTATTGTTGGTCACAAAGAGATAGGGAATTTCTCTTTTTTGTAACTCATGGACAAAAGCTTCACCCGCCGGAATCCGGTCTTTCCCCTTGTAAATGGTTCCGTCTAAATCAATTAAATAACCTTTATAAGCCATATCACCCTTTCTAATTGCCTTCAATTTCTTGCCACATAATCATAGCTTGGGCATTGATCTCGCCATCACTGATAATCTCATGCTTGCTTTCTAGTCCCTTGAGTTCATAAGCTGAAGCAATCATACCACCTGGTCGCACTTCTTTGACATATTTGAGATTGATTTTCTTTGGAATATACTTGGTCAAAAAATCTGCTCCCATAACCTCAAAAATCCAATCCAAGTATTTACTGTTATTAACATGACCATTCATATCCAAGTCGTAAAAACGAACATGATAGTCTTTACTGATCGGATCTTCTAGATTTGCATACTTTGGCCCGCGGATGAGTTTTTTATCAAACTCAGACTGATAAGGGGCAACAATCTCCGGTTCGACTCCATGAACTTTCCGACTGTCTCTGTTCATGAGAACAAAGGTTGCTACCATACGAATGATTTCTTGACCTGCTTCATCATAGATAGTAAAACGGCGGTAGCAAAAAAGACGATTGTAAGTCAATGCTTCTGTTTCAATCGTAATCTCTTCAGCAAAGTGAGGCAAGCGAACCACGTCAATCGCATAATCTGTAATAATCCAGACCAGATTGTAACGTTCTAGCACATCTTTGTCACTAACTCCCAGTTCAATCGACTGCATACCTGATACTTGCAAGGACAGCAAAATCACATCTGGAAGTTTGATATGACCGTTCATGTCCGCCATATCAAAAGGAATTTTCATTTTCATTTGATAAGTTAAGCCCATTGTTCTACTCCAAAATAAATCGTTCTGCTACAGTGTCTCCCAAGAAGAGACCCCTCTTTGTCATTCGGACACGATCACCGTCGATCTGCATAAGTCCTTGTTGAACCAAGTCTCTGATGATTTCGCCATAAAGTTTATCAAAGGAACGTCCGAATTTTTCCTCAAATCGCGCCATGGAAACCCCGGATTTTTTCCGGAGGCCTAGGAACATTTCTTCTTCCATCTGCTCCTTTTGACTCAGGTGTTCTTCTGTAATCCGAGCATCTCCTGCCTCTACCGCATTGAGATAGTGGCGGATAGGACCGTGGTTTTTATAACGCACCCCGTCCACATAACCCGAAGCACCCGCACCGATACCATAATACTCAGCATTATCCCAGTACATGAGATTGTGGCGACTTTCAAATCCGGGTTTGGAGAAATTGGAAATCTCATAATGCTCAAAACCAGCTCGCTCCAGTTCCGCGATGATGTACTCAAACATCTCCGCTTCTAACTCTTCCTTGGGTAGGGGCAATTTCCCACGTCTCATGCGGTTCATAAAGACCGTATGATTCTCCAAAATCAAGCTATAAAGGCTCATATGAGGAATATCAAGCGAGATAGCCTTAGCTACATTGTTCTTGACCTGAGCCATAGTTTGACCTGGAAGAGCATAGATTAGATCGATGGAGATATTGTCAAAACCAGCCAGTTTGAGGCGGTCGATATTTTCATAAATATCCTTCTCCAAGTGACTGCGCCCAATCTTTTTCAGCATTTTGTTATCAAAAGTTTGCACACCTAAGGAAACACGATTGACTGGCGAGTTTTTCAAAACCGCAATCTTATCAGCGTCCAGATCTCCTGGGTTAGCTTCAATGGTTAATTCTTCTAAGACCGACAAGTCCAAGTGTTTAGTCAAGCCATCCAAGAGCACTTCTAGTTGTGAAGCTGACAAAGCAGTTGGTGTCCCACCTCCAATATAGAGGGTTCGCAATTTTTGGATATCATAAGAACGAAACTCCTCTAGCAGATGCTCTAGGTAACTATCTACTGGTTGATTCTTGATAAATACTTTTGAAAAGTCACAATAATAACAAATCTGTGTACAAAAGGGAATATGCACATAGGCGGACGTTGGTTTTTTCTGCATAGTACTTATTATACCACAAAGACAAGCTTGCAGATAAAAATCACCATCTCCAAAAACCAGAGATGGTGATGCATTATACTTCAGTAATATCGATGATGATTTCTTCTTGGTCTTCAGCAACGTCTGGAGTTGCTGACTGGTCTTGCCATTGCTCCTTGAGATTGTTAAAGGTTTCCTTTGACGCTTCTGTCGCTTGTCGAGCACATGTTTTGGCTTGGTCAAGAACACTATCAAAAGTAATTTCACCAGATTTTACTTGTTCCTTTGTTTTCAGCACAAAGTCCGTTGCTTGTTCCTTCACTTCTGTCAATTTCTCACAGACTTGCTCTTTGGCATATTCTGGATCTTCTCTCAAATCACCTAGAAAATCTTGAGCTTGACTGCAAACTTGTTTACCCTTGTCACTGGTCAAAAACAAAGCAAGAGCTGCACCTGAAACTGTTCCTAAAAGGATAGAGGATAGTTTTCCCATAAGATTTCTCCTTTTTTATTTTTTGAAAAATTTACTTGCGACACGAAGAGCTGACAAGCCTGCACCTGTTTTAATGGTTTTTGAACCAGCAGATGAAGCTTTTTTGCCTAAAACACGTGCATGTTGGTTGAGGTCAGATACTGACTCAGACAAGTCTGCCACCGCCGTAAAGAGTGGATCAATCGTCGCAACTTTGATATTGATATCGTCTGCTAACACATTGACCTTAACCAACAATTCATTAGTCTGATGCAAGGTAACGTTCACATCTGAGCTCAACGTTTTGATGGTTTTCTCTGTCTCATCAATCATACGACCTGCTTTTTGAATTGTGATTGTCAAATAGACTAAACAGACAATCAAAGCAATCGCAACAAGTATATATGCAACTTCTAACATTTATTTTTCCTCCTCTGTATGATAGAAAGGGGCTTTCTTTCGATTTTGATAAAGTATGATAAAAATACCGAGTCCGATAAGGATAACTGATAACCATTGGGAAACTCGCAGACCAAAGAACATGAGACTATCCGTCCGCATCCCTTCGATGATCATACGACCAAAGCCATACCAAATCAAGTAGAAAGCAGTGATATGACCACGTCTGATTCCCTTCAATTTTCGTCTAAAAATCAGAATCAAAGCAAATCCAATTAGATTCCAAACCGACTCATATAAGAAGGTCGGCTGACGGTAGCTACCATCGATGTACATCTGGTCACGGATAAAGCCCGGCAAATAATCCAGACTATCTACTGCTGCACCGTAGGCTTCTTGGTTAAAGAAGTTCCCCCAGCGCCCTAAACTCTGGGCAACCATGACGCTCGGTGCTGCAATATCTAAGAAATCCCAAGTATTGATCAGCTTTCTATCTGCAAAGATATAAAGGACAATAGCGCCCGCTATCAAACCTCCGTAAATGGCCAAACCACCATTCCAGATGGCGATGATTTCACCTGGATTTTGCAGATAATAATCTAAGCGAAAGAGTACGTAGTATAGTCTAGCACCTAAAATTGCAACTGGAAAAGCAATCAGAATAAAATCTAAAATATCATCTGACAGAATTTTCTTTTTAGGAGCTTCTTTCATAGCAAGATAGACTGCCAGAACCAAACCAGCTACAATACACAAAGCATACCAACGAATAGCAAAGGGACCAATTTCAAATGCGACTGGATTAATCATGTTTCACCTCATTTTGAGCGATTAGATTTGTCAAGCGTTCTTCAAATAAACGTGTCGCATCAAAGCCCATTTCTTTAGCACGGTAGTTCATGGCAGCCGCCTCAATAACAACGGAAATATTTCGTCCTGTTTTTACTGGGATGCGGATACGTGGAATCGTTACACCAGAAACTTCGAGTTCTTCGGCATTGTTTCCTAGACGGTCAAAGGTCTTATGCGTATCATAATTTTCCAAATAAACTGCTAGCTGAACTTGTGAAGAATCTTTTACAGCACTTGCACCATAGAGACTCATGATATCAATAATCCCAACTCCACGAATCTCAAGTAAATGCTTCAAGATTTCAGCAGGTTCGCCCCAAAGAGTCATCTCATCCTTAGAATAAATATCTACACGATCGTCTGCTACTAGACGGTGTCCACGCTTCACAAGTTCAAGACCTGTCTCGCTCTTACCGATACCACTATCCCCTTGGATCAAGACACCCATGCCATAGATATCCATCAAGACACCATGCACACTGGTACGTTTAGCCAAACGGGAATCAAGATAGCTAGAAAGTTCTCCAGATAAACGACTGGTTGCTGTTCGACTGGTTAAAATCGCAATCTTGCATTCTCTAGCAGCCCTCAACATTTCCTCTGGTACCACCAGGCCACGAGCCACGATAACCGCTGGTGTTTCAGGTAGAAACATTTTCTTCAAAACTTGATAACGGTTCTGGGCAGGCATGGCAACTAAATAGGACCACTCCTTCATCCCTAACAGCTGAATCCGTTCTGGTGTATAGTAATCAAAATAGCCCGTCATTTCAAGACCAGGTCTCATAATGTCCGCAGTATTGATTTCTTTTTCAAGTAATTCGCCTTCGCCATAGACAATATCTAGTCTGAGCTTTTCAATGACTTCTCTTACTAAAACCGACATAATTTCCTCCTTCAATCGAGTTCTCCTTACTATTATATCAAATTGTAGGTGGAAGTTTCCTTTTTTTGCAGGATTTACAGTATTTATTTGATGTTACTTGGGAAAAGATTTGACTAGGAAGTCTTTTCGTACTCTTTTAAATCAACCGAGACAAATCTACTGCAAATCGGTCAACGTCTATCACCAAGTCCCTTCCAGATTTTTCTAAGTAAATCCTTGGAAGACCTTTTGTTAGTATTCTATTTGCATCAGCCATATCTTGAGGATAGGTATAGAACTGTTGACCTTTTGGAAACTGATTTTGGACTTGCCATTCTTCAAACTCCTTCAAAAAAGTCTTATGAGACGGCATACTGACTTCTTCAAACAAGGAATGGTCAAACAATCGTACCAATCGATATAGACCATGAATCTCATCCGCAAAGCACTTATCGATCTTTTCATAAGGGTAACCTCGTCTCTGATAAGCTTGGCATAAACTTTGTAAGGACTCACTTAATGCAACTGCATCTTTTCTTGCCAAACTTATAAAATACCTAACAGAAAATTCTTCCATACCAGTTCGTTTTTTCTTCTCTAAAAACTGTTGTGCACGCAAGAGAGACTCGGATAATCTTTCTTCATCTTGATAATAAAGAGCGTATAAAAGATTCATCACATTTTCTGGATAATAAGTTCCTTTCAACAAGGGTAAATCTTTGGGGACGAATGATGGAATGGCTGAAAAATCGTTACAAGCAAAAGAGGTAAACAAGCCTTTCAAAATTCCATCTGTGTAAATGGTTCCACTTGCTAACAAACCGCCTCTCATCAACTCAGTTCTTCCTGTTTGCCATAGCGCATTGTTTAACTGTGTATAATCCCCATCTAAAAACGCCGCATAATAGGAAAAATATTTAATATCATCTAGCAATAAGCTACTGTACAATTTTACCCTTAAAACCTTGTCAGACAACACTTTTGAATCGGTCAAATACTTTTCAAAAATTCTTTGGTTTGACTCTTCAAATTCCTTCCAATCTATCGGATCAGCACAATAACCCCAATCTTCCAAGTGATTTTCACGCATCTTTTGATATTCTTTTATATACTCTTTCATAAGAATTTGTTCCTCTAAATACTATGCAAAAAAAGACTAGACAAGTCTAGCCTTTTATTTCAAATTAGAATTTTTTACGTTTACGAGCTGCTTCTGATTTACGTTTACGTTTTACAGAAGGTTTTTCATAGAATTCACGTTTGCGTGTTTCTTGAAGAGTACCAGCTTTAGTAACCGCACGTTTGAAACGACGAAGTGCATCGTCAAGAGATTCATTCTTACGTACTACTGTTTTAGACATTTTTTTCACTCCCTTCAAGTTCAAGATCTATTCCATTTTACACGCAAAATGAATATTTGTCAAGGGAAAACTGACATAAACTTATATTATCTTCCCTTTTCTTTTTAAAAGGAACAACGTATTAGAATAGATGTCATAATAGCGAAAAAAATTATTTTAATCCTGTTCAGAAACAACTTTTATTTCTTTATCATTTACAATAACAGCTTGTGAATTGTTCATTCGCATTAAGTCGAGCTGATTTTTATAGGTTTCAAAGGTCTTCTTGCTACTATCAGTAAAAGGCTCCTCACTATAATGTGGAAGGATGTAAAAATCCACTTCATCCAATCCCGTTGTATCCGATAACTCTTTCGCTACCGTCTTGTCGTCCATGAGCTTATTGTAGTCAATATCCTTGGCGGTAATGATAGCCCCTGCTGATTCTCCCACATAGATCAGCCCATCTCTTATTTGTTCTTTGATAAGAGATAGGAGTTGCTTTTTCTTTAATTCTTGCAATAAATAAAAGGTATTCCCGCCAGAGATATAAAGAATTTTGCTTTGGAAAATCTTTGCCTGTGCAGTTTCTCGATCACAAGAAGCAATATCTAGAACCTCTATCTCAAATCCTAAATCTTTGAATGTTTGCTGAGCCTCATCGATATAGGCAGTATAATCCTCTTTGTTCCCAGCGGTAGGAATAAATAAAACCTTATTTTCTAGATTCTTTTCCTTTGCATAATCGCTAAAAAGCTTTTTGACTCCAGCAAAGTATGAACATAAAAATAATTGTTTCATGACTGTACCTCCATTAATGTTTAACAATTTTATAAAGGATCCACGCTCCCTTTCTTTGACTAGTTATAAGCTCAAACCCTATTAACAACAAGAATCGTCTAAATGCTTCTTCGCTTTGGACCTCTGGTAAAAAGTAAGACAACTTGTTATATTCACAAGCCAGTAAGAGCATCCCGTCTGATTTGAGTATTCTTCGAAGTTCCATAAAAGAAGCCTCTAGATCCTGCCAATGAAAATGAGTTTGAAAAGCTGTGATTAAATCAAAACTTTCATCAGAAAAGCCTGTATCCCTAACGTCTCTTCGTTCAAAATTTATATTAGTTATCTCTATCTGTTTGGCTTGAGCTATTGCTACATCTGAAATATCAATTCCAGTTATAGTACTTTGCGGAAAAGTTTCTTTCAGTTGGATGGTTGAACGGCCATTCCCAACTCCTACATCTAAGATTGCAGGGTAAAATGTCCTATCCAGATGACGAATTGCCCATACAAACATGGGGAGATAGGCTCTATTCCACAATTTCATCATTCGTTTTCCTAGAAAGCCCGAAGGGTTCTTTGATTGCTGAATGAGACGAGAAAACAGTAACATCAAAAGTAAAAAACAAGTAAAACCAATTATATAAATCAAAGTCTAGCCTCCTCGTATAACTTTATTATACCACTTTAGCAGGATAGTGAACAATTGATGCAAAATAATTAAACGATTTTCAAACCAATTACCAAAAAGAGAGAACCAATTGGTTCTCTCTTTCTGTTAGACTGACATCTTCTTAGATAGCGATGAATGTAATCATTTCAATCAAGTATCTAAAACAACTTACTAGATGATTTTCGCTACTAATTATTCTTCCTCAGATTTCTTTCTTTGAGCTAGAGAAATCAATCCCATACCTGATAAAGCAGCCAATAGACCAGCTGTCAAGTGAGATGTCTCCTCAGAACCCGTATTTGGAAGAGTTTTAGCAGTTCTTTCTTCTGTAATATCTTGTTGTTCTGGATTTTCAACGACAGGAAGTTCTACTACGGTTGGAGTATAGAATCCTGAAATGATATTT
>NZ_KV802722.1:0-257 GCF_001810825.1 Streptococcus sp. HMSC076C08
AAATATGGCGCGAGACGGAATCGAACCGCCGACACATGGAGCTTCAATCCATTGCTCTACCAACTGAGCTACCGAGCCAAATTGCGGGAGCAGGATTTGAACCTACGACCTTCGGGTTATGAGCCCGACGAGCTACCGAGCTGCTCCATCCCGCGTTAATATAAAAAGGAGGATGTGGGATTCGAACCCACGCACGCTTTTACACGCCTGACGGTTTTCAAGACCGTTCCCTTCAGCCGGACTTGGGTAATCCTCCA